>CAXMRQ010000229.1:0-12342 GCA_964196115.1 uncultured Gammaproteobacteria bacterium | reverse complement strand
ATTCGATCGGGGAAAAGCATTACTCGACAAGCTCGGAAAAATGCCGGATAACTCGGTTGAAATGGCTGCGCTTCGTGACCAGGCAAATCTGGCACTCGGATTTAGCCTGCTACGCCGTTCGAAACCCGAAGCCGCACTGGCAAGCTTCTCTCGTATCCGGCTGCGAGGTCCACTGAGTCATAAGGCGTTACTTGGCGCGGGCTGGGCCTGGAGTCGGCTCGAAAAATATGACCAGGCACTGGTTCCCTGGCTGGAATTAACCCGAAAAAATACCATCGATGTTGCTACACAGGAAGCCCTGCTTGCTATCCCGACGGTATTTGAACAAAGTCAGAGAAAAAAACTTGCCGTGCAGTACTACGAACTAGCTGCCAATCAATTCGACCTGCAACTTGAAATCCTCGATCAGGTCGCAAGTGCGATCAGGCAGAGCGAATTAATCGCGGCCTTGCTACAAAATGATCTGCTAGAGTCCACGAGTCAATTCGACAGGACTCCACCGCCTTCAGTGGCATCACCATACCTGCATCTACTCATGTCCTCGGAGACCTTCCAACTCGAGGTCAAACGCTACCAGGAATTAGTCAATATTCGCATCTCACTGGCCCACTGGAATGGCAATTTACCCACTCTAAATCTAATGCTGGCCGAGCGTCGTAAAAACTTCGAACAAAAAAAGCCATTACTGGAGCAAACAAGTGATTTCCAGACGCTGGCAAAACTTCAACGCTCACGCGACGAATACGCAGCAAAGCTCAAGGGCATTGAAAGTAGACATGATTATTTAAGCCTGGCATCAGTCGACGAAAAACAACAGCTTCAAAGGCTGGATAAAATCGCACTCAGCCTGAACAAATTGCGGGGCAGGGAAAATACTGATTCCCAGGCTGATATGCACCGCTTATTCTCAGGTCTATTAGACTGGCAAATCAGTACTGAATATGCGCCGCGGTATTGGCGCGCAAAGAAACAATTAATTGCATTAGACAAGGCGTTGGCTGAATCTGGACAACGTGCACAGTCCCTACGTCAGATTACCGACCTGAGCCACAACCGGTTTGCCGAATTTGAACATCGTATTGACGGTCAGGACCTGAGGATAAAATCGCTTTACCAACGAGTTGTCAAACTCGTCAAGCAACAGGAATCACGCATCAATCAACTCGCAATAAGAGCTATCCAGCAACAGCAACAGCATATCACTCAGCTTCGCCTGAATGCTCGTTATTCACTGGCACGCCTGTACGATTCAATGGTGAGCGAATAGTCATGCACTTCCGGCTAATTCTAATTGTTGCGCTCACTTCCCTGGTATCGGGTTGTGCATCAGACGATGTTAATATTGAACCAACCATTGCCAGCCTCAGCAATAAAACGGCTCAGATCGACCCGCAGGCAGAGTTTAAAATAAGCCGGCAACAGGCTATCGACAGCTATCGTGCTCTGGTTCAGATCACCGGTAATGGTATAGGTACCGGCGATGAAATCAGACGCCTCGCAGATCTGGAACTGGAAGCTAGCCTCGACAACCGCCTCGAAGATGATTCCGCTAAACAGCAGCAAGGTCAGCAGGAATCTCTCGATGCTATAAAAGGCTACGAAAATTATCTCAGGCTTTATCCGGATCGAGTGGATAATGATTACATTCTTTATCAGCTTTCGCGTGCCTACGCACTGGATTCGAAACCAGAAAAATCTTTACAGGCACTTAACCGCCTGGTCTCGAAATTTCCAAAATCTCGATATATCGATGAAGTCCAATTTCGTCGCGGCGAAAATTTGTTCGTTTTGCGCGAATACAAGCAGGCCGAAGTCGCCTACGGAGTCATCGTTAAGAATCATCCAGATTCGTTGTTTTACGAAAAATCCATATACAAATACGGTTGGTCACAATTTAAACAAAACCGTTATAGAGATGCGATCGATAGTTATATTTCTGTTCTTGACCTGAATGCAAGCTCGAACAAGATAAGTGAAATTAGCCTGAGCCAGAATATAAGCCGCGCGGAGAGGGAGTTGCTCAATGATGTGGTGCGCGTCGCGAGCCTGGCATTTTCCTATGAGGCTGAAAAAATGTCCTTGCGCGACTATTTTAATAAAGCGGGTCAACGCGAATATGAACCCCTGATATACCTCAATCTCGGTCAACTTTACTTGAGTAAAGAACGAATCACCGATGCTGCGGACATATTCCTCGCCTATGGAAAACAGTACCCTTACTCACGATACGCCCCAGAATTTCATCAAAAGGTAATCGCCGGTTATCAAAAAGCCGGAATTTCGACTCTGGTATTGCAGGAAAAGATAGCTTTCGTGAACCAATACGATGTCGGCACTGAATTCTGGAAGCGACAGGATCAAGCATCACAGTCCAACCTGAAACTACCATTAACCAAACACTTACGAGACCTCGCTACACATTTTCACGCCCAGGCTCGCGCCTCAAAAAAAATAACCGACTATAAAGTTGCCGCGAACTGGTATAGGCATTACTTAAAGTCCTTCCCGAATGATCGCGATGCCGATCAAATTAATTTTCTACTGGCCGAAAGTTTATTTGATGCCCGGCAATTCGCCGCTGCGATTGAGGAATACGAAAAAACTGCCTACTACTATGTTCCGCATAAAAATAGCGCCGAGGCAGGATATGCTGCGTTGCTGACCTACGATGCTCTGTTTGAACAAAACAAGTCGAAGCAAAATAAAATCTTCCAGAAGGAGCGTGTTGCCAGCGCATTGAAATTCAGCCAGGCATTCCCAACGGACCCCCGTATGCCCGCGGTACTTTTAGACTCAGCAAAGCAATTTTTCGAATGGAAAGACTATCCGAATGCAACACAGGCTGCCTATCAGTTGTTAGGCGACCCAGGTATTGACAAAAAGATTCACCGTTCGGCCTGGACCATTATTGGTCATTCACATTATGCCGTGATGGAATATAACGACGCCGAAGAAGCCTATATCATCCTGTTACCGTTGCTCGCCAGAAACTCGAAAGAAACTAATGAAATTCGCGAGCAAATTGCAGCCAGTATTTATAAACAGGGCGAACAGGCTCGAACAGCGGGCAATCAATTGCTGGCTGCTCAGCACTTTTCAAGACTGGGAGTTGTGGTACCAACGTCGCCGAAACGAATCGTCGCCGACTATGATGCAGCGACAGCTTATGTCGAGCTACAAGACTGGCCAAAGGCCATTGCCTTGCTCAGGTCGTTTCGCAAAAAATATCCGAAAGACAAACGATGGAAAACAGGGGTAAGTGAAAAATTGGCGCTAGCCTATAGCATGCGCGGTGACCATGCCCTGGCAGCGAATGAGATGATGACTGTATCCGCGTCTACTAAATCGGCGTCTCGAAAAAAAGACCTGATGTGGGGGGCCGCCGAACTTTATCAAAAGGCTGGCAAAAAAAGCAAGGCCATCACTATCTATAAGGCGTATGTTAAGTCCTACCCCACTCCGCTCGAACGATCTATCGAACTGAGATATCGCATCGCCGAGTCCTACCGCGAAAAGAATAACACGAAGGGAGTACATTACTGGTTAAACGAAATTGTCAAGGCCGACGCAAATGGCAAAAGCGAACGCAGCCCCCGCAGCAAATACCTGGCTGCAACCGCGAGTATTGAACTGACAAAGCCGATATTAAGCTCTTTCAAGTCTGCAAAGTTGACCGTGCCTTTGAAAAAGAGCCTGAAGAAAAAGAAAAAACTGATGCAAAAATCGATAGCCGCCTATACCAGGGCTATTAAATACCAGGTCGAAGAAGTCACTACCGAAGCGACTTATCAAATCGCCGAAATCTATCACGATTTTGCGAGTGCCCTGCTTAAATCCCAACGTCCCAGGGGACTCAACGAAGAAGAGCTCGAGGAGTACGAATTACTGCTTGAAGAGCAGGCCTACCCATTCGAGGAAAAGGCGATCGATATTCATCTCACTAATTTCAAACGAATACCACAGGGTGCTTACGATCAATCAGTGAGGAATAGTCTTAAGGTACTGGCCGACTTAATGCCGTTTCGATACGCTAAAATTGAGGTGGCAGATGCCTATGTCGAACTACCTTAATAAATTATTAGTCGCTCTTCTGGTTTTGAGTATTAATGCCTGCCAAAGCACTCCCAAATCGCAGCCACAGATCTCACCCGAAACCGCAGTCGAGGCGGTGAAAGTAATCGATGTGAACCAGAAAAACTACGAAGCCGGGTTGGCCGCACTCAAAGCGGGAGAGATTCCGTTCGCGATCGAGTTACTCGAGCAAGTGAGCATTAGTGCGCCGGAATTAGAGCATGTTTTTACCAATTTAGGGCTCGCCTATTTCAAACAAAAGAATCATGACAAAGCGGAACTAGCCTTTCTGCAGGCAATTAAGTTGAACTCAAACGACGCCATTGCATACAATCATCTGGGCATTATTAAACGCTTACAGGGGGAGTTCGATTCGGCCAGGAAAACTTATCAAAAAGCCATCCAGATCGATAATAAATACGCCAGTGCTCACCTCAATTTGGGAATACTCTACGATATCTATTTGCAGGACCTGGAAAAGGCGTTGCAACAATATAAAAAGTATCAGGCCCTCACCAGTGCCGAAAGTAATTCGGTCGGAAAGTGGATTGTCGATATTCAACGTCAACTTAAAACCGTCAAGACCGGAACACGGGGATAATATGAAAACTATCAAACATTTGAAAATTATGTCTATGCTACTGCCGATATTTTTTGCCAGCAGTGCGATGGCACAACAGCGACTGGAAATGGAAGGCACATCCATCATCGGCAACAAGGAACTACCTAAAGTACTCTATATCGTACCCTGGAAATCGACCGAAACCGTTAATTTCCCGAGTCCGCCTATCGAGAGTATTATGGATCAGGCGTTAAAACCGCTAGAACGTAATGCCTTCAGGCGACAAATTCGATACCACGACGCTATTTTTTCAACTTCGGCCGCAAACCAGTAACCGGCTTAAAAATGCCGCATCGAAATTACCAGGCAAGCTCTCACTACCAACCCTATTTATTAATCAGCGGAGATTAATGCGATGAACCCAATGCTTAACACTTTAATCCAATTTTTTCAATCCGGCGGACCGTTCATGTACCCGATATTAGCGGTGCTCGCTATTGGATTGGCTATAACGCTTGAACGATATTTCTATCTTAGTGTGTCGAAAATGAAAAATCGACGCATGATTGCCAAATTGCTGCCGTTACTGGAAAAGGGTGAGATGACCAGCGCAGTTAACATGGCGAAAAAATCGGCCTCAACAGTTAGCGCAATACTTTTACAAGGCACAGCGCATTTCCAGTCTGCGCGGCGACGAGACGATTTTGAAGCGGCCATGGAAGAGAGCATTATGGAAGCTATTCCACGCCTCGAAAAACGCACCCACTATCTCGCAATGTTCGCCAACATCGCAACCCTTCTCGGGTTACTTGGCACCATTATTGGTTTGATCAAAGCATTCACCGCAGTAGCCCAGGTCGACCCGTCGATGAAGGCAGAAATTTTATCTACCAGTATTTCTGTTGCGATGAATACCACTGCATTTGGTTTGATTGTTGCTATACCATTGCTGCTGTTTTATACGATATTGCAAACCAAGACGACCACGATCATCGACAGTCTGGAAATGACTGTAGTGAAGTTCGTCAATCACCTGTCACGCGTCAAGAACGCTAGCCAGCAAAATGGCTAGACGACATATTATCAGGCGCGTGCATCCAGCAGCTGAGCTTAACATCACCGCCTTCATGAATTTGATGGTGGTGCTTGTTCCATTTTTGCTGATGACTGCTGTATTCAGTCATATCACAATTCTAGATTTAAACTTGCCACCACCAGGCAGCGATGCCAAACAGCCTAAAAAACCGCCGTTCGAATTACGCCTGACTATTCGCCCGAAAATTCTAGTGCTATCCGATAACCAGGGCGGACTGATCAAGCGCATTCCGCAAAAAAACAAGACTCACAATTACGCATTATTGAAGGAAACCCTGAAGCAAATAAAAGTACGCTTTCCCAACAAGACCGCGCTGACAATACTCGCTGAACAGAATACAAGTTACGATAACCTAGTTCAGGCAATGGATGCGTCGCGTTCATATCGGACCCTGTATGAAGGCGAGCAGGTATATGCAGAATTATTTCCAGATATCTCGATTGGCGATGCACCAAAACAGTAACAGGCGAAACAGGCTATGAAACTCTCCAGACGTGCGCGACGCATGAAACAACACCACGCTCGTGCCAAAAAAAGCACCGCGACACTGAATATGGTGTCTTTGATGGATATCTTTACCATTCTGGTTTTCTTCTTACTCGTTAATGCCACGAGTGCGGAAGTTTTGCCTTCACCCCAGAACATTACCTTACCCGATTCAGTCTCGGAAAAATTACCCTTACGTAATCTGGTCATTGCAGTTAGCGACGAGGACATTCGTATTCAGGGTAAATTCGTTATTAGTGTTAATGAAGCTATGTCTAGCAGCAGAAAAACCATCAAACCATTATTTGATGCTTTAAGAATCAAAGCGGCATCAGTCAAGGATATTACTGACAAGAAAGGTGTCACAATCATGGGTGATAAGGAGATTCCATTTAAACTACTTAAAAAAATAATGTTGACTTGCGTTGGGGCCGAATACACCAACATATCCTTTGCCGTAAATCAAAAACATGGGGCAACGGAAAGTTAGCATGGCACAAGCAACCGCCATTCTGGAACCCAACCTACCCTGGGTTGAAAGCAGCGAGGATCGCAATTTTAGACGGTTGATGATCACCTTGCTGATTATTTTTCTCGCCGCTGGGCTGGTGCTCAATTCACTCACATTACCCGAAGTGAAGCAAAAAAAACTCGTCGACGTATCTCCCAGGCTTGCCCGATTAATCCTCGAAAAGCAAAAAATTAAAGCGCCACCACCAAAAATAGAAAAACCAAAACCAGAACAAAAAAAGAAGGTAGAAAAACCTAAAGAAAAGGTAAAAGAAAAAGCCAAACCTAAGGAAGTAAAAAAGGAAGCACCGAAAAAGAAACCAAAAGTTGCTCGTGAGGTTGCACAGCAAAGCGGCCTAATCGCGCTCAGCGACGAACTGGCAGACCTTCGTGAAAGTTTCGTTCTGGACGATATTATTGAATTACCGCAGCAAAAAACCGGCAATAAAGCGATTGAAATAGCAAGCGCCGGGGATGTGCTGAGCAGTCAGGCTAAACAATCAAGCGGTGGAATCACCACCAACACACTAACCAGGAAAATAGAAACCAGCGAACTTGCCACACGAAAAACAACAACGGTTACGAGTAATATCAAAAGCAAGTCGGCTGGTAAAGTTACCGGCACCAATACCGGCAAATCTGGTCGAATTGCCACTCGCAGTGCCGAAGAAGTCGAACGTGTATTTCAGAAAAACAAAGGCTCAATATTTTCGATTTATAATCGAGCGCTTCGTAAGAACCCTTCACTCGAGGGCAAGTTGGTTGTCGAGCTGACCATCGCACCGAATGGTAACGTTATCAAGGTCAAAATTATATCCAGCGAACTCGGTGACAAAAAACTGGAGCGCAAGCTGGTATTGAAGATAAAACAATTCAAATTCACTAACGCCAAAGTTTCACAAGTTACAGTTAGTTACCCGATAGACTTTTTGCCATCGTAAAACCTGTTAGCTGGGCAGGAACCTGTCCGATCTAAAAACTCACTTTGATAACTGCAACGTAAGCGCAGTAGCAATACCCCACAGCCAGTTAAAAAACAGGACGACTACAGGGGTTAAAAGCCCTAGATCAAGGCCAGCAATACTATGGTTACTGAGTAAGGGAAAAACCACGAATAATTGGAAGGCAGTCGGCAATAAACTCAGAATAGTGCCTTTCAGAAACAAATTAGATTGCGACAATGGGAGGAAAAACAGTAAACCCCAGATACCGCCCCAAACTATACGCGAATAAACCCAGCCTGGCGTTAGACTGTGATGAAATGACACACCCAATGCCGATGTAATGCCAAGGTCACCAAAGAATGATACGGCAATGCTATACGCTAATCCGCCCGCGCAACCTGCCGAAAAGTAAATCAATAATTTTCTCATAATTATCTCTGAGGCTGGATTCAGCCTAAGCTGAATAAAAATATCCTACTTAAACTGCAAGTTCTCCAATTAACCGGCTACAGTTAGTCTAGAATTAAATAATCCCCGGCTTTTTTTAGCTTACGCGCAGCATAACGGTTCAATTATAAAAGAGCATGTCAATTTCGTCATTAAAGCTAGATTTGTACTACTTCCTTAAAACCCGGACATCCGTGCGCGTTTTGCGTTGGAGCTTAAGAATCCTGTTATTAATATTACTCATGGATACCGGCTATCTGATCGGAATCTGGCCAGATTGGGAGCTTTATAAAAAAGGCCCGATTCAGCAGTCAAATTTTATTCGAAGCTATATCTTTGAAAAATACCAACACGATGACTGGCCGTATTTATTATGGAAGCCAAAGCCTATCAGTAAAATTTCCAGGCACATGATCCGCGCGATTGTCGTCGCCGAAGACGCCCGTTTTTATTCCCACTCGGGTATTGATATGGAAGCACTGCAAGCGGCTATGGAATATAACCTGTCAGAAAAACAATTTATTTACGGCGGCAGTACTATTTCACAGCAGACAGTGAAAAATATATTTCTCAGCCCTTCCAGAAATCCACTGCGCAAGTGGCATGAGTTGTTACTCACCCTTGGAATGGAGAGAAATCTAACCAAGAAGCGCATATTGGAACTGTATCTAAACGTTGCCGAATTTGGCCGCGGCGTATATGGAGTAGAAGCCGCTGCGAGATACTACTGGAGAAAATCAGCATCAAATTTATCGACGTCACAGGCTATTCAACTGGCCGCTACTCTGCCAGCACCAGTAACTCATAATCCTAATACAAAGACGAAATTTTTTAACCGCCGTGTAAAAAAAATAAGCCGATATTTTTAAGCAATTTATTATCGTTAGAAATAAAAAAGCCCCGCACTAAGCGGGGCTTTTGTTACTGCAAGTTCAGGTTTCTGAACGGATTACATCATTCCGCCCATACCACCCATACCGCCGCCCATACCGCCCATATCAGGCATAGCAGGTGCGCCGCTGTCTTTAGGTGCGTCAGCAATCATCGCTTCTGTGGTGATCAACAGGCCAGCCACTGACGCTGCATTTTGCAGGGCAGCGCGAGCAACCTTAGTTGGATCCAGAATACCCATTTCGATCATGTCGCCGTATTCGCCGGAAGCCGCGTTGTAACCGTGGCTACCTTTAGATGCTTTAACCTGGTTGACAACAACTGACGCCTCGTCACCAGCGTTGGCAACGATCTGACGCATTGGTTCCTCCATCGCGCGACGCACAATATCGACACCGACATCCTGGTCGTGGTTGTCGCCTTTCAATTTAGCGATTGCCGCACAGGCACGAATTAGTGCAACCCCACCGCCAGCGACGACGCCTTCTTCAACCGCAGCGCGGGTCGAATGCAGCGCGTCTTCGACGCGGGCTTTCTTTTCTTTCATTTCGATTTCAGTCGCAGCACCCACTTTAATCACAGCAACACCACCGGCGATTTTTGCCAGGCGTTCCTGCATTTTTTCGGTGTCATAATCTGAAGTCGACTCTTCCATCTGCGCCTTGATTTGAGTGATTCGGCCCTGAATGTCTTCGGCAGAACCAGCACCATCGATAATGGTCGTGTTTTCTTTGGTGATAGATACTTTTTTCGCCGAACCCAGGTCTTCGAGGGTTACTTTTTCCAGGCTCAGACCAACTTCTTCGGAAATTACCTGTCCACCGGTAAGAATGGCGACGTCCTGCAACATGGCTTTACGACGATCACCGAAACCAGGCGCCTTAACCGCACATACTTTAACAATACCGCGCATGGTGTTAACGACCAGAGTCGCCAGTGCTTCGCCTTCGATATCCTCTGCAACAATCAATAAAGGCTTACCAGCCTTCGCTACAGCTTCCAAAATTGGTAGCAATTCGCGGATGTTAGAGATTTTCTTGTCAAATAACAGAATTAGCGGCTCTTCGAGTTCGGCAGACATGGTTGTCTGATCGTTTACGAAGTAAGGTGACAGATAACCGCGGTCGAATTGCATGCCTTCTACAACATCGAGTTCGTTATCGAACGATGAACCTTCTTCTACAGTGATAACGCCTTCCTTACCAACTTTTTCCATCGCTTCAGCGATGATACTTCCAATACTTTCATCCGAATTAGCAGAGATGGTGCCTACCTGGGCAATTGCCTTAGTGTCAGCACAAGGGGTAGAGATGGATTTTAAATGTTCGACAGCACCAGAAACGGCTTTATCGATTCCGCGCTTCAGATCCATCGGGTTCATGCCTGCGGCAACTGCCTTCATGCCTTCACGAACAATAGCTTGCGCCAGAACAGTCGCAGTAGTGGTACCGTCGCCAGCGACGTCAGAAGTCTGTGAAGCAACCTCTTTAACCATTTGTGCGCCCATATTTTCGAACTTGTCTTCGAGTTCGATTTCTTTCGCAACCGAAACACCATCTTTGGTTACTGTCGGGGCACCGAAACTCTTGTCCAGAACCACGTTGCGGCCTTTAGGGCCTAATGTAATTTTAACTGCGTTAGCCAAAATATTAACGCCATTGACCATGCGCGCACGCGCATCATCTCCAAATTTTACTTCTTTAGTACTCATTGGGAATTAACCTCTTGTCTATGTGTATTATTCAACAATAGCGATGATGTCATCTTCGCGCATGATTAGTAGTTCTTCACCGTCAACCTTGATTTCAGTACCGGAGTACTTACCAAAATAAACCGTGTCACCAACTTTCACATCGAGGGCACGCAAATCACCCGAGTCGGTGATTTTACCGTTACCCACGGCGAGTATTTCACCAGTACTTGGTTTTTCGGTTGCTGAATCGGGAATCACGATACCACCAGCGGAAGTGCGCTCTTCTTCTTTACGCCTGACGACCACACGATCATGTAAGGGACGAATATTCATTGTTGCTATTCTCCAAATTTTTTTGGTTTAAAGTTACCCACCAACCCTCAGGGATGGCAGTTAAGGTTTGTTACGAGTTAGCACTCGCATCTCGTGAGTGCTAATAATATTCAGCAACTCTCGGTAGTCAAGTAATATGGGGAATAAAAAGGGTGTTTCAAGCTATTAAAACTATTATTGTCTCCCAGGAGACTGTCGGACTTAGGTAATCGTAGCAAGCATGTTGGCAGAGTGGGGCCAAATTTTCCTTAAATCCAACGGGCCCTAGTCTTCACGTTTATAATTGACGCCTTCGATAATATTCGAATTGGCTTTTCCCTTTTGTTGACCGGACTCATAGCGAAATCATTGCACGCCGCCCTGTTGTGAAAATCGGCCGGATGCCATCAGATATGATACTACTTTGCTCACCAGCCATATCCGTGCCGGTGGAAACAGTAATACAAAGCCGACCGTATCGGTGAAAAAACCAGGGGTTAACAAAAATGCTCCAGCGAGTATGAGTCCGACCCCTTCGAGCATTTCCTGCGCGGGCGCCTGAGCGCTTTGCATCTTATTTTGCGCACGCCTTAATGTCGATATTCCTTGAATTTTAAGCAGCCTGACCCCGATGACAGCGGTTAACACGACCAGGAAAGCGGTCCACAGGGCGCCGATTACCTGCCCTACTTCTATTAACAGGTAAATTTCGAAAACCGGAACAATCAAAAATATAAAGGTGATGACTGGAAACATATTTATCCTGTGGCTACACTATGCGCCGCACCGGGTCAGAAGGAGATACTCGCTATAAAGCCCGGCAAAGTATTAGTATTGCTATCCTTCTGGGCTATCCCCCTGGTGATACAGCATTACTGCATATATATGAGTAGCATATCATTGTTTCAAGGCTTTACCGATTAGCAATACTTCTAAATATATGTTCGGCGATTAAACAGCCTCAGCTGTTTCGATGAGAAATTTGTATCTTTAACTAAACGTTTTGCCGAAATTACACTCTATCTAAACTATGATTAGACAAATGAAGCGCAATTTAAATATTTTGAGCAAAACCTTGCAACCATGCCTGCTTGTTTGTCTATTACTTTTTGCCAGCCCGCAGCTGCTCGCCCAGGATGACGAATTGTTGCCGCCCGAACAGGCCTTCAGCCTCGTCGCGTGGATGGAAGGTGAGCGCCTGATCGCACAATACGATATAGCGCAGGGATATTATATGTATCGGAAACGATTTGATTTTCAGGTCGAATCCGGTAATGCGACATTCGATGCGGCAATTATCCCCGATGGAAAAATAAAAAATGATGAATTT
>CAXMRQ010000228.1:0-12182 GCA_964196115.1 uncultured Gammaproteobacteria bacterium | reverse complement strand
GTTTTTCGCATGATTATAATGCCGGAAAGTGATCTCGCCAGTGTTTCACTACTGATTCGTTGTACTGCGGTCGTGATCGCGTTTGCCGCTTATTTTGCCTTCAGGCGTATGTTGTTGGCTGGAGTTCTTGCTGGTGGGGTCAGCCTGTCAGTAATGATGAGCTGGTTCGGTTAATGTCTTGAGTGATTTAATCTTGCTGTGGTTAGATCAGGCTGAGACTGGTGATGTACGCTTCTTTTTGAAAAAAGCGCCGTAAATACTGCCGAGCAGCGTAATCATTCCTGCAATCAACAAACCCAGCGCAATTGGACGATCCAAAAAACCCAACCATTCGAAGTGCAGCATTTGCATGCCCTGGGCAAATGTCTGTTCGCCGATTTTGCCGAGGATGAGTCCGAGAACGATTCCAGCGACTGAGTATCCCGAGCGACGTAGGAAGAACCCGATCACACCGGCGAGAAACATGACGACAATATCGATAGTTAGTCCCCGCACCGCGTAAGCGCCAACCGTGGCGAGCAATAAAATCATCGGCGCAAGATATTGGAAAGGAATGCGCAACAGGTTGATGATCGTCTTTGTTTCTATGTAGCCGATAAATAAAATCGATATATTGGCGAAAAACATCGCTGAGAACACTACCCAAACTAGCGGCTCACTATTGATAAACACCAGGGGTCCCGGTTCCATGTCGTGCATTTGAAACACACCGACCATCATCGCGGTCAGGGCACCGCCGGGTAAGCCGAGTGCCAGCAGTGGGATCATCGCGGCACCGGTGGCGGCGTTGTTGGCAGTCTCTGAGGAAATAACACCTTCGAGTTTGCCTTTGCCAAACTCCTCCGGGGTCTTCGACCAGCGTACTGCCTCGTTGTATCCCATGAAGGCGGCCAGTGTTGCGCCAATGCCGGGCAAGATACCGCAGAAAAATCCGATCACGATCGAACGAAACACCGCCCACTTATGCGCGATGAGCTCGGCTAATGTTGGAAAATCAACTCCCACCTTGGGTGCAACATAGGAGCCTGTTGCTTTCTTTTCGGCTTGCACAAAAATTTCCGAGACTGCGAAAAAACCGAGTATTGTCGGGATAAAGTGAATACCAGCAAGCAAATAAGGCATTTCAAAATCATAGCGTTCGATTCCGCCGACCGGGTCAAGCCCGACTACTGCAACCAATAGTCCGGCGAGTATCGATAGCCAGCCTTTCCAGAATGTTTTGGCGCCCACCGAGGAGGCCACCGCGAGACCAAAAAATACCAGTGCAAAAATTTCCGGCGGGCCAAAGGCTGATATCGCCCAGTCTGCTATTGGCGCGGTTGCCAGCATCATGATGATGCACGACACCGTACCACCCAATGCCGAGCACATCACCGCGGCACCGATTGCCTTGCCGGCCTGGCCTTTTTGCGTCATCGGGTAACCGTCAAACGCGGTGGGTGCGTTTTCCGGTGCGCCGGGGATATTGAATAAAATCGCGGTAATCGCACCGCCATAAACGCCGGTACAATAAATCACCGAAAACAGCATGATGCCGTGCTCGGGTGAAAGATGCGCGGTGAAAGGCAACAGGATTGCAGCTAGCGTGAGCATGCTTACGCCAGGAATTGCGCCGAACAGCATGCCACCAACTACGCCACCGAAGAAAATCAGGATTCCCATCGGGTCGCTGAAAAGGGTTACTGTGCCGGTCAGAAAGTTATTGAATGCATCCACGATATCGCAGGACTATTGTAAAACAGTAACTACCCAACTACCGATATCGTAGAAGGGACGAATGTTGCCTACAGGTAAACCGACATAAAGAATTTTCACGAACAGCAACATCAGCAGGCCAAAAATAAGCGCGGCGACCAATACCATCGGTTTAGCCTTGCGTTCGCCCATCATGAACATCACGCCGATGATAAAAAATGGCGCCACAGAGTAAAATCCCATGTCTTCTAACAAAACTGCAAATAGCAGGGGCAGGGTCAACATTGCGCCTAACAGGTTGCGGCGCATGTAAAACATAAAAATCCCGATCAGGATCGCGGCGCAAATAACTCGAATAACGTGAACCGTGCTTCCTTCGGCTGATACGAGTGCCACAATCCATTCCGGGACACGCATGTAGGCAAACGGAATGACCAACAGGGAAAATGTTGAGGCGTACCATTTAATGCCTTCGTGGTGTGCTTCATGCGCTGCTTCCCCGGAGCCATCGTCCATAGCTGCGCCGAGGATTTTCGATGAAGATTCGTCTCCGCGCAACCAGTGGTGTATTAACTGGCCGATTGCGGCAATTGCAATCAACAAAATAATGGCGCGTGGCCAGGCGGTGGCGCCAAACTTGTAGATTTCGATACCTTGATTGAATTCGAAGGAATAAATGAATAAAAACAGGCACAACGAAAGCCATAGGCCAGCTTCTATCAGGTGTCCTGGTCTCAGCTTGCCCATGATTCAGCCAACACGTTGCCTGGAGAAATGAGCGCCCGGAATCAAACCCGAGCGCTGGATGACGGAGGCCATCATACTGAAGTTACTTAACTTCTAGCCCCATATTTTTGTATACATCTCGGTATTGATTAACAGTCGTGTTAATCAGTTCTCTTGAACCCGCAGTATCGCGATAGCTTTCGATCAGAGTCATAAACTTGCTATCGTTAAATTTCTGGTAGCTAGGCTGACAATAGGCTTTCTGGAAAGCCCATTGCAACCATTTGACACGGTCGGCGGGAGCGCCCTTGTGCACGAAGAAACCGCGGAAACGGTAGAGAGGATCGAAGTCCAGACCTGTATCAGTCAGGCTTGGGACATCAGCAAACTCGGCCGGGCGCTGTTTCAGGATTGTCAGGATTGGCTTGAACTTTCCGGCATCGAGAAATTTTCGCACGTCACCAGGCTGCTCGAACAATGCATCAACCTGGCCACCGGCCAGCGCACCATAGCGTGGAGCGCCCTTGTCAAACGAGATTTGTTGGATTTTCATGCCAGTCGCATCGGTGATAAATTTCATTGTCACGCGTTCCATCGAGCCTTCTTTGGATACATTGGCGATAGTTGCTTTGCCATTTTGCGCCTTAACCCACTTGACGAACGATTTCCAGTCGTTGAATCGGTCGTCGCCAACGCGCATGTAAACCTGCGAGAAGGTAATCTGCGAAGTCACCAATGGAATCAGGTCGCTCGCCGGGTTTGGTTTGCTTGAATCAAGAGCGTGCGCACTTGATGCGTCATCAATATGCTCGAGAACAGTATAACCATCGGCTGGCATAGCCATGAACGCAGTCATGCCTACGGTGCCTGAGCCACCGGGTTTGTGGTCGCGGTTAATCGATACACCAGTCAGGTCACTGACTGCCGTGGCCATGCCCTGGGCAACCTGACCCGAGCCACCAGCAGGGCCGTAGGGGACTACCATGGTTAAAGCACGCGCAGGATATCCGCCGGGTTTAGCTTGTGATGAGGGCAGATTATCGGTAGCACAGGCAGCATAAGCGACATTCGCTGAGAGTGCCATGGTGGCGAAAACTACACTGGTATGTGCAAAGTATTTTTTGAATTTCATTTAGTATCTCCTCGGGGTAGTGATTTTTATTTTATCTGTAATTTTTATTATTACGCGTCGGATGGTATACCAGCCTTAAAGAGCTGTCTAGCAGCAGGCACGGAGCATATTACCTACCTCGACTTAATCCATATGGTCACTGAAACGCTCGCCATAACATGGATGTGCCGGAAACAAGCAGAATTCCGATGATTAGTATTTTGAATTTCTCCTCGCTGATATGCCCCCGAAATTTTTGCCCGAACACCAGTCCCAGCACCACCGGTAGCGTCGCAACGACCGAGTAAATCAACATCCTGTTGTCCAGAATGTCGAACAAATAGAGATTTATTGCCCAGGGAATTACTGCGCTGATGTAGAGAAAGCTGATTGAATTGACGAATTGATTCTTGCTTAGATTTCGGATCGAAATCAGGTAAACCACCAGCATCGGCCCGAAGAAAGATGATATGCCGCCAATCAAACCACTAGCCAGGCCGAATATTGCGCCAGCGGGCTTGACTGCGATATCCGGCAGATAAAGCCGGTTGTTTGATCCCTGTAATAGCGAAAAAGCAATCACTGCTATTCCAACCACGATAAACAGGGTTTTTTCGTCGATTATTGACAGAATTTTCACTCCGAACCAGGTGCCGATGAGGATACCGACAAAGGTCGGCCAGAAGCGTCTTACTACCGCGGTGCTACGCTCAGCCTGGGAGAATTGCCAGAGGTTGGCAACCACGACTGGAATTGCCATGATCGCAATCGCCAATTGTGGTGGCAGCACCAGCGCCATCATAGGAACTGTTAGCAGCGGGGTGCCAACACCGAGAGCACCCTTGATAAAGCCACCGCAACCTAGCGCGAAGAAACACCAGGCGATAATCCAGAATTCGTAGTCTGCAAACAAATGGATGATCCCGAAACTAAACGCCACATCTTATCAGCTTGGTGAGACTAGGGAAGATCATCGATAAGCCAATATGCAGAGGTGATTTGAAATGCAATACGCAGTGTGTAAACTTGCGGCTCCTATGAAATTAGAGAATTTATCGTGGCAACACCAACTCTCAGTGCCGTAAACGGTGCGACCAGCGAGGAAACAGAGGCTGTCGATCAACTAATAGAACAGGGACGTACAGCCATGGCAGAAATTAACAACGCTGACCAGGCTCGTGTCGATGAGATTATCACTGCGATAGCCTGGTCGTTGTATAAACCGGAAAACGCCCAACGACTGGCTGAAATGGCGGTAGAGGACACCGGCATCGGCAACGTAGAAGACAAGGTAATCAAGAACCAGCGCAAAACCTTTGGAACATTGCGGGATCTATTGCGTGCCAAAACCGTTGGCATCATCCAAAGCGATCCGACTCGCGGTATGGTGAAGTACGGCAAACCGGTCGGGGTGGTAGCGGCGATTACACCATCGACCAACCCTGCGGCGACCCCGGTGAATAAAACTATGATGGCGCTGAAGGGTGCTAACGCGATTATTATTGCCCCTTCGCCTGCAGGTTGGGGCAGTACTAATGGCACGGTTGAGGTGATGCGCGATGCTCTCGCGAGAATCGGCGCCCCGCAAGATCTGGTGCAAATATTGCCGCAGCCGGTAACGCGAAACATGACCCGATTATTAATGGAAAAAGGCGATTTAGTCGTCGCTACCGGGTCGCAAAACAACGTGCGATCAGCCTATAGCAGTGGCACGCCGGCGATTGGCGTCGGCGCTGGCAACGTGCCGGTGGTGATCGATTCAAGCGCCGACTTAGATGATGCCGCAGAAAAAATCTGTGCATCGAAGACTTTTGATAACTCGACTTCCTGCTCATCAGAAAATTCTCTGATCATTGTCGACGATGTCTATGAAGCTGCAATCAAGGCACTCGAAAAAGCCGGTGCCTATCGTTGTAATAAAAGTGAAAAGGATTTAGTCAAAAGCAAGCTTTGGGTTGATGGAAATTTGAACCGCAAGTTAATAGCCAAAGATGCCGATGTTTTTGCCGCTGGCATAGGCCTTGGGGAAGGTTCGCAGTCGGCGCGTTTTTTTCTAGTGGAAGAACCGAAATTCAATCCTGACTCGCCTTTTGCCGATGAAAAACTGTCGCTGACATTGACGGTTTACCGCGCTCGCAATTTTGATCACGCGGTAGAACTGGTGCGCGATGTGCTAAATGTTCAGGGTCGCGGTCATTCCTGCGGAATTCACACCAATAATTCCGATCACCCCGTACGTCTCGCCGAGGAAATCGACGTGGTGCGCGTGCTGGTCAACCAGGCGCATACCTTCGGTAACGGCGGCAGTTTCAATAATGCATTGAATTTTACCCTGAGCATGGGCTGTGGCACCTGGGGTGGCAACAGCATCAGTGAAAATCTGAATTATCGCCATTTCATCAATATTACCCACCTGGTCACTACCATTGGAGAAGACAGGCCCAGCGAAGAAGAATTATTTGGCGCGCACTTCGCTAAGTACGGGAAAGACTGATTGTGGATACAGTCCGCGCCTGCATCGACCATCATGCAAAAACATCAGCAGATCGCATTTTTCTAATCGCGCCGGAATTCTCGCAAGAACTCAGTTTTGCTAAACTCAAATCAGCGGTAGACAACATTGGCGCCAAACTGGATCGTCTCGGACTCGAAAAGGGTGCCAAAGTTGCATTCCTGTTGAATAACGGATTTTGGACCACGCAGCTATTTCTCGGGGTGATGGCGAATAATCGCATCATCGTACCGTTGAACGCGGTTGCCGGTAATGTGCAACTTGTTCATGTGCTAGGTCACTCGGATACCGAAGTAGTTTTTGTTGCGCCAGAGTATCGCGAAAAGCTGGCCGAGCTGATGCAGCAGGTCGACCGACCGATTCGAGTGGTCGAGACAGATGAGAAATCGGGTCCGCAATGGCCGGACGTTGAGGTCGAAGCAGTACAAGTTCCACTTCCGAAAGCCGATGATCCCGCCTTACTCCTTTATACCTCAGGCTCTACAGGACTGCCGAAGGGCGCAGTGATCAGCCATCGCGCAGTAACCAGCGGCGGGCGCAACGTTAGCGAAGGGCATCAACTTACGCAAGATGACCGGGCCTTATGCGTGCTACCGATTTATCACATCAACGGTGCGATGGTAACCGTTTCGGCGCCTCTTTACAGCGGTAGCAGCGTAGTGATGCCGAATCGTTTCAGCGCCAAAACCTACTGGTCGCTGGTGGCTGAATATCAATGTAGCTGGAGCAGTATCGTACCGACTATCATCAAGTATCTGCTCGACCGCGCCGAACAGGAACCGTATCAGTTCGGCAGCGACGAACGCCTGAAAAACTTTCGCTTTGCACGCTCAGCATCGGCACCGCTACCAGCGGTCACGCTAGGCGAGTGGGAATCTGTATTCAAACTGCCAATGATCGAAACCCTCGGACTCACCGAAACCGCAGGTACCGTCTCAACCAACCCGTTACCGCCCCGCGAGCGAAAACCCGGTTCCGTGGGCATACCCTGCGGCAATGAAATCGTTATTGTCGATGATCGGCATCGCGAGTGCGCCGCATCAGTAGTCGGTGAATTAGCAATCCGTGGCAATAACCTGCTTGATTATTATTACAAGAACCCTGAAGCGAGCGAATCTTCAATCATCGATGGCTGGTTTTATACCGGCGATCAGGGCATGAAAGATGAAGAAGGTTATATCTTTATCACCGGCCGGCTAAAAGAGTTGATCATTCGTGGCGGAGAGAATATCGCACCGCGCGAAATCGACGATGTGCTCTACAAACATGAGGCGATACTCGAAGCCGCCGCAGTTGGTGTCGACGATGAAAATTATGGACAGGAAGTGGTGGCCTGCGTGGCGCTACGCGATGGTTATCAGTGCAGCGAAGAGGAGCTCATTGCGTTTTGTGAGGCGGGAGTCGGCAAATACAAATCGCCCAAAATTATTTATTTCTTTGATGAATTACCCAAGGGGCCGTCGGGGAAAATACTGCGCCTCAAGTTGCCGGAATTGATTGCCAGTGCGTAGGTTGGGTTAGCGCTAGCGCAACCCAACCTATGAGTTTTATCCAGTTCCTTCAATATAATTCTTATAAATAACTCTTATAAACAACTCAATGCCTGATCCAGATCTGCGATCAGGTCGTCTATATCCTCTATACCGGTTGAATATCTCACCAATCCTTCTGGAATGCCGGCTGCTGCTCGCTCCTCGGCGTTACATTCGACGTGACTGGTGGTAACCGGTGGTCCGACGACGGTTTCTACACAACCCAGATTGGCCGCCATATGAGCATATTTTAGTTTCGGTAAAAATACCTTAATTGCATCCAGCCCACCTTTTACTGAGAAGCTCAACATGCCACCGAATCCACGCATTTGGCGCATGGCTACCTCATGATTGGGGTGGGACTCAAGCCCCGGATAATTGACTTGTTCGATCATCGGATGATTTTGCAGCCAGGTCGCTATTGTCATTGCGTTTTCGTTTTGGCGCTCGACACGCAATTTCAAAGTTTTCATGCCACGAATAAAACTATAAGCGTCCATCGGTGACAATGTGGCACCATTGATTTCGCGATAGTGATAAACCTGTTTTACCAGCACGCGGCTACCGCAAATGACACCGCCAAGCGCATCGGCATGGCCACCCAGATATTTGGAAGCAGAATGCAATACAATATCCGCGCCTAGCTGTAGCGGGTTCTGATTAATCGGCGTCGCGAATGTATTGTCGACCACCACCAGCGCACCGATTTTTTTTGCAGCGGCGGCCAATCTTTCGATATCGACTATTTTAATAGTCGGGTTGGTTGGCGTTTCGAGGTATAACAGTTGGCAACCTTTAGCGACCTCGGCTTCGATTTGCTCATAATCCGAGGTTTCACATAAACAGACATCAATATTTAACGGCGGCAGGAAGTCGTTAAATATTTTATTGGTGCCACCGTAGCTGTCTTTGATCGACACGATCCTGTCGCCGGGTTTTAAAAACGTACTCAATACATTGCTAATGGCGGCCATTCCTGAGGCAAAGCTGGTAGCGGATTCGGCGGATTCCAGCTCTCTAACCTTGTCTTCGAAGGCCCGAACTGTGGGATTAGTATTGCGCGAATAAATATGTCCTGGCGCTTTTTCTAGCGCGACATCCTGCCAGGTGTCGATGTCTTTATATGCGAATGAAACGCTATGCACGACCGGGACCTGGGTCGAGCGTTCATAGAGTTCGTGTTCCTGTTCGCCGCCCCAGATGCTGAGCGTGGATTGTCCTGCTGAAGAATGATTGGTCATTATAAGCTCCTAAGCTTTATTGATATAAAAAGAAGGTTATTCAAAATGAATAATCTTCTATCTAGTAGCAAGGCAGCGCTTAGAAAGCCTTTATCTTGATGACGCGCATGATACACATGAGTTTTCATCAAGCAAGATGCGAGTGGTAATAATTTAGCGCCTAATTTTCTTCGCGGGCAGGAACTTAGTCATAGACCTGGTTAAGCTGTCTTCCGTCGTAGCTCGAAGTTCCCGCTTCGCGGTGCCATAGGCGATAGAGGTGGCGTTTTTTCTCGGGTTCATCAAAGTCCTGGAATTCGCTGCGATAATGCCCGACTTCATGATTGTTGAGATATTGAATTTGACCGCGCTGTAGCGGTGCTTCGAACCAGAGATCCTGCGATTCTGAAACTTCGTCTATTGCGTCGAGGGCATCGCTTAACGCGTTGTCCATTATTTCACCGCTTACTTCATAACCTTTGCGTACCAGCGATGAATTCGCGCGAGCGAAAAGTCGATTGTTTCGCCAGCTGAAATAAGGTGCCAGGCAAACCGGTTCGGCCTCTTCGCGATGTTCTTTCTGGCGGTCGAATAGCATCGGCTGGTAGAGTCGCGCCAGTAAATCGGGATGGCGATGCATCATGCGCTGATGTACTGAATAGAGACTACATATTCGGCTTACTCCGCCACTTTTGGCCGGGTTGCGACAAAATAACCCGACGTAATCGGGCACCATACGCGCGAAAGCATTATCGGTATGGAACAGGAGCTCCACTCTGGTATGCGACCCGCGCACTCCGTAGGAAAATTCCTGACCGGTATCGGATACTTCGTAAATTATTTGCCCGTTCCATTTCTGTGCCACCGGACGACCGATGCATTGACCGAGTAGCCAGTAAACTTCGACCAGCGTTTCAATTGGGAATTGGTCAACGGGCAAACGATCCAGCACGGCGAATCCGACGCCGTCATCTAATTTCGACTTCATCTCGGCCATTAGTTTTTGGCAGGCGGGAATCGATACATCGGCGAGCCGACGTTGCAGCATTTGCAGTGGATTGTCCTGGATAAAGCGGGCGAGGTGGGTGATTTCATCCAGCGCTGGTTGCGGTAGCTCAATGCGCCAGTCGCTGTCGGTTATTTCACTGGCAAGCCAGACCAGGCGATTTGACGAAGGGCTGCGAATGTCGCAAACTTCATGGCTACAATCGAGGTATTTCACTGGCATGATCTAGTCGCGCTCGACCGTGACCAGACCTAGTTCAGGGTTAACCGTGACCCGGTCACCGGTCTGAATCAATTGCGTCACATCGCCTTCCTCGAAGCGGTCGCACAATGCCATATCGGCAAGTGCGCCACCCTGGGCGAGGATAGGATTGACGCTGTTAAATAAAATAGCCCTGGGTGCAATTTTTCGTGATGCCATTTCGTATAGCATCCAGGCTGAGGCAACGCCGCCTTTGGCGGTATTGAACACCAGTATTTTATCGATGTAACTTTGACCCGCGAGCTTGTGTTGCGGTCGCGAAAAAATACCCTTGATGCGATCAAGATCGTAGCGCGCTGAAAAGTTATCATCCGTCACCAGCGCTTCACCGCTAACTTCGGGGCCGACGCCGACATGACAATGCAATTCAAAGCTTTCCATTAGACCACCTCGCCGGCAATTGCCGAGGCGACGCAATTTTCCATACTGGAGAGTGTCGGCTGGTAACCATAGCCGCCGATGATATTAACCAGCTTGGCGGAATTCGACATCAGCCGTTTCCAGCCATTGGCCTCACCCATTTCTCGTGCATAGCTCTGGTAAAAACACATGCCTTCGAGCACCAGCGCACCAGATGATTCGATGCGTTCGGTAATACCCATGCGTCTGGCATCGGCGGCGACAACCGGGCTGGTGACAGCGAGCAAGGCGGTATCTTTATGAATCTTTTTGCCGTCGAGTAGGTCGGCAATTGACTGCATTTCGATTATCGATAATTGTGGTGCGGAAAAAACCACAACATCAAGCTTATCGCCCTTACCACCATAGCGGGCAAAAAAAGATTCGAAATCCTGCTCGCCAATGATTTCAGTATCGAGCATCGCAGGATCGCAGATAGCCTCCAGAGAAGGTGCTTCCGGTGTAATGCCGACGATGTGAAATAACGGTATTGAGCCGAAACTTGCCATCGCCGCACCCATATGTTTCATCTCGTCCGATCCGGGTTGGCGTTCGATACCTTCGATTACCGGAACCTCCCAGTAGGAACCCGCGCGAGTGCCGACCATTGCGCCGAGCGCACCCCAGTCGGACAACGACTCCGGCTGATGGATAATGCGATATCGTTTGGTTGCCCTGCGGTTTTCATCGAGATGCAATGCGTAACGCGGTGTACGTCCGGTTAAGCCCGCTGCCAACGCTGACGGGCCACCCTCAAAATTGGAATAGGCACCGAGTACGCTATTGCAGTAAATCACTACCCCGGTATCACCAAAGGCGAGGTGTTCTCCACGGACTGGTGGCATGATGGTTTGATAATTGATGCAGGTATTGGTCATCAAAATACCCATCGCTTCGAAGGCGTCGATCGTACGCTGCTCCAAATTAGCCATCAGGTCGGTTTGTTTGAGGCGTTTGTAATGGCAAAAGTCGATACCGCGTGGATCGGTAATCATTGGAATCCTGACCCGTCGCTGATCCCGCGGGCTGGCAGCCATTTTTTCGAGGAATTCAACGCCAGCTTCACCCAGCGATTCGGTGTCGGCCATGATGTGCGCCTGACTGACCGCAACAAAATCCTCGGCGTCGAAGAAGCGCCCGACTCGTATCATGTGCTCCATCGCCCAGCGACGGGGTTCGCCCATGTCGCCGTTGAGCATTGCTTTTTCTTCTTCTTTTAACAGCATGCCAGTATTATTTTGGATCGGAAGGAAATTGCATGTTATACAAGCTGAATTATTGGCACAAGATGGGATATCGATCTCATTCATATCGTATCATGCATTTAAATGACTATATTTCCCCAATCTTTATCTAATGATGCGAGTGATACCGATGACATTATTCAGTAAAAAATTCCCGACAGATCGCCATGGCTGGTTGGAACTTTTACCTGAAAGTCAGACAGGCCAACCTTTAAACGGGAGCCACCGAGCTCCCTGGGTCGTGATCGGTGCTGGGGTTACCGGACTAGCCTGTGCCCGGCGATTGGGCGAACTTCATCCCGATGAGGAAATTTTATTGCTGGATGCACGACTGGTCGGGCAGGGTGCTTCGGGGCGTAATTCCGGGTTTGCCGTTGCCATCAGTCAGTTCCCCGGCAGGGTCGTTCCCAATCAAATTGAAAACTACCGTCGTATTAATCGTATCAATCGGAATGGCCTGGATTTACTGAAGGCGC
>CAXMRQ010000227.1:0-52670 GCA_964196115.1 uncultured Gammaproteobacteria bacterium | reverse complement strand
GTGAGTCCTGACTCTTCCTCCGCTTCGCGTATCGCAACCTGTAACACATCGCTCTCGCCATCGGTGTGTCCGCCTGGCTGCAACCATTTATTCAGTTTTTTGTGATGGGTTAACAAAGTATGTGTCCCGGCATTATTCACGGTCCAGGCCGACCCGGTAATATGCCCGATTGCCAGGCTGCGCTGAAAGCAGCTGTCGTATTGCTTAACAAATTCGATGATGTTGTTTACGCAATCTGTCTCCAGTGGGTAATCTTGGGAATAATCCGCTAATAATTTCAGTAATTGGTTTCGGTACATTGGATTGATCTAAAGTGGGTAGCACAGTTTAAACCAGAATTAGTGATCGCGACATTGGCAATGTATTATTGCCACATAGTAAATGTAGATACCCAGTCAGAAGTCGAGGAAACAGTATATGAGCAATAATATCGCCTGGCTCGAAGATCGACTGCGTGGAAACGGTGCACCAGTTGTAATCGACGGCGGCATGGGTACCGAGTTAGAAAAAGCGGGTGTGCCGATGGATGGCAAGGTATGGAGTGGTCAGGCGGTACTGTCTCACCCCGAAGCCGTGCGCGAGGCGCATGAGGCATTTATCAACGCCGGTGCTGAAGTCATTATTACCAACACCTTCGCCGCCGCACGTCATATGTTAGAGCCTGGCGACCTCGGTGAGCACGTCAAAGCGATCAACCAGAATGCTGTCAAACTGGCGCAGCAGGCGCGCGATAATGTCGCTAAAGAGCCAATCGCAATCGTGGGGTCGATCTGTGAATGGGCGCCGACCGATAACCCTGTCTGGCATACAGCCGACGCAGTGGGCCGCTCGACCCGGGAACAGGCCGAAATTCTGGCCGAGGCTGGCGTCGATCTGATAGCGCTGGAAATGTGTGAAGAACTAGAACTGTCAATGGCTGCCGCCAACGCGGCGCTGGAAGTCGGACTACCGCTATGGATAGGCATGAGCGCCCAGACTCATCAGGGCTGTGACTCGCTGTCCGTGTTTGATTACGAAGCGATTGACTTCGACAGCCTGGCCAAAGGTCTTGCCGAGTATCCGGCAATGATGATGAATATCATGCATACCCCGGTACCGGATGTAGACGAGGCGCGCGAAATCGTCAGGCGATACTGGAGCGGGCCCGTCGGTATCTATCCCGAATCGGGTTATTTCACTATGCCTAACTGGAATTTTGTCAATGTCATCGAACCGCAGGAACTGGCGAAAATAGCGAAAGAATGGGTTGATAGCGGAGTACGCCTGGTGGGTGGTTGTTGTGGGCTAGGACCGGCGCATATAGCCGCACTGCGCCAGGCGATAAGTTAGATCGAGTCTACACATCGCCTACATCTGCTGTGTCCTACTTATCAGACCCAGTGGTGCACCTTGAACTGGAATTCGCCAATGTGTAGGCTAAAAGCTAGACCTTACCCCGCTCTAGTTTCCTTATAACACCGATTGAAAGTCGCGCAGTGGTGAGCCTGGCAGGTGAATAATGCGGGATTGATATTATTATCGAAAGAATAACTAAGTAGTTGTCCCAAAAGTGTTTTTCACGATATCCTTTGCTCATTGACACATTCTTTGTTGATCATTTAGTATCCCTGCTAATGGAAAAATATCATCTAAGCATTTAAAAATTAACCTTGTTAAATCCATAGATTGGCTTATGACATTACACAGCCATGGAGAAGTAACTGTTCGCCTTTTACTTCTTGACCAAGATGTAGCTTCAGTTCAGTTTTCTTTCACTGATTACCAGCACTCGAAAAAGGAAGTGCTTGGCGAAAACAACGGGGGATTTAGCCTATTGGCACATACAAAAATGTTCCACAGCGCCAAAGTTTTTGTATCGGCGGTACGCAGGGTGGGACGGCTTGTGGAAGCTACGTCAGCAAACAGAAACGTGTTCGGTGCAGCCGCAGATGACATCAAGCTAGCCTGGCGCAAGAAAAAAGCTGCATTCGACAAATACATAGAACCCAGAAATGCAATTGAGCACATCGATGGAGAAATTAACGGCAAAGAAACCTGGGCGCTTGTAAATCTCGAGAATGACACCCTTAAAGTTTCAGAAAAGGAAGAACATTCTGCGAACATTTTATTGGAAACTGTAGAAATGATCATTTCAATAAGAAATTAAATCGTTCAGGCGGTTCTCAAAGCAAATGCCCAACAAGGCCGTCAAGCATCGCCAGCAAGCTGGCTGGACCTCGCTTCGCTCGGCCGCTTACGGCAGGCGTTGAGGCTGTAGAAAGACCCTCATATTGGGGCTGACCCTGTTAAAATGAGCCAACAGCTAATCGGGTCATGTTGATGCCAAAATTCATCCCATACGACTACAACCAAAGCTCAATGGTAGTGATTAACTACCAGGATCAATTGCAACCAGGCACATTCGAACATGCCATTCACCACTTAGTCGACAAGCGGATCGACCTGTCGATCTTTTATCCCAACTACCAAAACGATGATGTGGGCAGACCGGCTTATGATCCCGCGGTACTACTAAAGATTATCCTGTTCGCCTATTCCAAAGGCATCACCACGAGCCGGGAGATTGAATGGTGCTGTAATACCAATATTATATTTAAGGCACTGTCTTGCGATACCGTGCCGCACTATACGACGATAGCCAGCTTTGTCAGTGGTCATCCACGGCAGATAGCAGAGCTGTTCGAGCAAGTGCTATTAATCTGCCACGAGCAAGGCCTACTCGGCAATGAGTTATTTGCCATCGATGGTTGCAAGATGCCATCGGATGCCTCGAAGGAATGGTCTGGCACATTTAAAGAGCTTGAGCAGAAACGAGACAAGGTCAAACGCCAGATACGGCACCATCTGAATGAGCATCAAAAGCTGGATAAATATGAAACCCGGGGTGACGCCCGCGTGAAACGAGCCGAGCAAGCGATAGAAACACTCAATAAGGCGAGTGACAAAATAGACCGGTTTTTAAAGTGCAACAGCCCAAGGACGGGCCAGGGCAAAAGAGCAAAGGAGGTGAAGAGTAATATTACTGACAACGAGAGTGCCAAAATGACAACCAGTAAGGGCACGATCCAGGGTTATAACGGTTTAGCTGCGGTGGATAAAAAGCACCAGATCATCGTTGATGCCCAGGCCTTTGGCGAAGGCCAGGAACACCACACCCTGCAACCGATTACCGAAGCCATCAAAGATCGGTATGAGCGATTAGAAATCAGCGAGAATATCTATGAAGCCGGTACCATTGTGACCGCCGATACCGGTTTTGCCAACGAAGCGAACATGCAATACCTGCATGAGAGTAAGATCAATGCTTATATCCCCGACAACCAGTTCCGCTCCAGAGATCCGAAGTTCTCTGACCAGAAGCACAAATACGGCAAACGTCATCAGTCAAAAAAGAAGCAACCCCAATCCATCGGATTAATACCGTCGAGTGAGTTTTGTTTTGATCCAGTGACAATGACCTGTATCTGTCCGGCAGGTAAAACCATGAGTTATCAAGGGTCACACACAGATGAAAGCAGCAACCTGAAGGCGTTCTTTGGCGGTAAACTACTCCAGTGCCGACACTGTGATAAAAAACAAGTCTGCATGAGGAATCCAGACTCAGCCAATCATCACAAAGGCCATGGTAGGCAGGTTTCTTTCATACTGGACGCCAACCGAGCCCCCAACTACACCGACTGGATGAGGCATCGAGTCGACAGTCCAGAAGGCAAACAAATCTATAGCCATCGAATGTCGGTGGTGGAGCCCGTGTTCGGGAATATCGGGACCAATAAAGGGTTGAATCGATTTAGCTTAAGAGGAAAAACCAAAGTACAGGGGCAATGGCGATTGTACTGTATGGTTCATAACATCGAAAAGATCATGAATTACGGGAAAATAGCGGCATAGAGGATGACTAAAGTGACTTCCCAGTATCGATATGAGTAACGAGCTTGAACCCCGGTATAAATCCGGGCACAGTGGGCTTATCAAAAAAATAATAGGGGCTGTTGATATGACCACGCATCATAATATTTTTCTACACCCTCGTTATGTGGCTTTTAGATAATTGCATGGATACCGTGAATCCGTTATTATCGGTATGTGATTACATCATTTGGCGACAAAGGTACATCTGACCTATTTCACGGCATATCCAGCCGCCGTGCCAGAAAAATCCCTGGCCAAATACACAAACTTACGCTCTATAAGCTTGACGTTTTGAATGCCACACAAGTTCTTGACGACTTGCGTTCCCTTCCTGGAAACAGGCTCGAACCATTAAAAAGTGAACTCAAGGGCTTTCACAGCATTCGTATTAATTCCCAGTGGCGTATTATTTTTCGCTGGGCCGAAGGTAGCGCCACCAATGTTCAGATTGCGGACTATCACTAAAATTTAGAGGTGTCATATGATTCCCAGCAATAGAACTACAACACATCCAGGGGTCATTTTGCTCAAAGAGTTTCTTGAGCCACTGGAATTAACGCAAAAGGCTTTGGCGGCACACGTCGGTGTTCCTGTGCAACGAGTTAATGAAATTGTTCGTGGTAAACGCGGTGTTACGCCGGAAACTGCATGGCTGCTTTCTGAGGCATTGCGTACAACTCCAGAGTTTTGGCTCAATCTTCAGTCCACACATGATTTGTCGGCCAACCGCCCTGATAATCATGTTGAGCCATTGGTCGCGGCGGGCATGTAACAAGGCCGTCAAAAGGACGCGCCTTTTACGGCAACGTTAGGCGTCACTGAAGAGTATCGAAGTGAATTTTCTGCTTAGAAAAACAGGCGGCCCATTCGCGTTTTTTGCGAAGGACTATGAGCTTTTGCACACCGGGTCAGTGTGTTGCGTTCTCAGTTTCGATGACTGGAAATATGTCGAGTTTGTGATCGACGGGAACCGCTGCATTATTCGTTCAGATGGTAAAGCCAGTTGGACGCTAGAGCAGGACGGGATCAACGTTGCGAGCTGTAAAAGGCACGCATCGGGACCTCAACTGGAGTTTTCGATTGAGTTTGATGATAGAGCCTGGCTCTTCAAACCTAATCGAAGGAAGCTGGTATTAGGCTACGACATATGGGAGGGGGAAGTCAAAATTGGTCGAGTCACACCACACATTAAATTTTGGTGGCAAGAGATCGGGGCCACGTTTAACCAAATACCTCGATTGGAGGTAGCCGGTTTCGGTGTTTGGCTTATCGGCATTCACTGGGTCGGAGTTGCTGGAAAGCTAACAGCCGCCCGCGCCGAAATAGGTATATGATGACGCCTAACAAAGCCATTGTGTCATTCGCTACGCTCACTTGGATGCTCCGCCTGCTGCTCCGCTCCGCACATGGCAAGCGTTGGGCTCTTAAGTGTTTTGTAGTGTGAAATTAACAAATTTTTAAAAATGTAGTAGAGTTTATCTCGTAAATTAATTTTATCAAAATTGGGTATTATTATGAAAACTATGTCTTGTAATCAGCTTGGTGGCGCGTGCGACAAAGAATTTAGTGCAGCTACTTTTGATGAAATAGCCGAGCTAAGTAAACAGCACGGTATGGAGATGTATCAAAGTAAAGATGAAGCTCATTTGAAAGCAATGAGTAATATGCAAGACCTCATGCAGAAACCTGAGGCAATGCAAGCGTGGTTCGAGGGTAAGAGGAAGGAATTTGAGGCCTTATCAGATAGCTAGTTTTTAGTAAGTGTATGCTCAGTTTACTTAATCTAGTCTTTAGCCCAACAAAACGTTCAACCCCAGTCGCGGCGCTTCTTGGAACCTCCCCATTTCGTCCCCTTGTGCATGGGCTGCGCCCATTATTGCACAAGCTGCCAAAATAGGTCGGTCCGGTTAACTCGGCGTTAGGCCACTAAAAAAACAGAGAACGTACAATGGAAGTAAAAATAGTTGGGTTTCCTGAAACAATGGTTGCCGTTTTAGAACATCGTGGTTCACCAGCCATAGAGCATGAGTCTGTAAAAAAACTCATATTATGACGCATTGAAAATAAGCTACCACTCGACAAACATAAAAGTTATGGTGTTCATTACAACGACCCAAGATCAACACCACCAGAAGAATATCGTGTTGACTTATGCATTTCTGTGGAAAAAGAGGTTCCACCAAATCCACAAGGTGTGATAAATAAAGTTATCCCCTCTGGTCGTTGCGCAGCAGCTCGCCATATAGGTTCACGAGAAAATGTGGCTGCAGCTATATACTTATATGAATCCTGGTTTCCTGGTAGCGGCGTGTCATTGCGTGATTTTCCAATATTTTTTCATTATGTAAATGTCGGCCCTAATATTCAAGAACAGGAAATGATTACTGATGTTTATTTACCTCTGGAATAAAACTTGGCCTTACAAGGCGCTCGTTCTGACTCAAGCTACCCTGCGCTTCGTTTGCACCGCACAGCCTGGACGTTTAGGCGTCAGATGAGATTCATTCGTGAGGCACGGAAGACAGATTTACGTCGTATAGCTGAAGTGCATGTACTTGCGTGGCATGAGGCTTACCTCAAATTAGTTCCTCCACTAGTTCTCGAGAAAGTAACTGTAGAATCTCGGCTGAAGGCTTGGGATGAGTGGTTTGAGCTTCAGGATCAGCAGATACATATCCTCCTTGACGAAAATTCTATTCTTGGTTTCATCAGAACTAGCCCTGCCATAAATAGAGAAGTACCACCTGAAAACTTTGCTGAACTAACCCATCTTTATCTTCACCCCGATCAAATCTCTAAGGGTGTCGGACATCAGTTGTTTATTCATGCAAAATCCCTACTAAAGGATACTGGATACAGAGGGTTGCTACTTTGGACTATCGAAGACAACCTTCGTGCCAGACACTTCTATGATCGCATGGCATGAGCGCTGATGGGACAAGAGATGACCAACCTGAGTGGCTTGGAGAAGGTGTATATGAAGTCCGATATGTTTTACTATTTGACGTCTAATCGGGTAGCCGGGGGTCCTCTAACCACCAGCCCCCACAACACCCTGCACCGTAGCGTCGGACCGGCTGATCCGCACAGGGCGTTTCCCAAAGATGTATAAAGCAAGCTGGCCGATTGGCTCCGACTTACTGCAATTCTGGTTACTGCTTTTGCGCCAGCGTTCCAAAAACCGTCGGACACGAAAAATTGAGCTGCGCAGCCTCCTCACTGATCTTCAGATTCTGGCCTGGTACTTAAATGCGATGTCTACGCACCAGGGACTCTTGGTGGCGGGTATTGGAAATGGGCATGGAAAATTGCTGGCATGGCGATAAAGGAGATCGGCGGAATTGGAATATACCGATGCCCATCAAAATCATCGAACCTGTTCGTGGTAATCGAGAGAGTTGCCTCTAACCGGCACAGGTCGTGAGCAATTAATTCAGGTTTCGAAGACTACCGCTTTACGCTCGACCGATTTTTTCAACACCAGATAATTACCAATCAACACCAGCCCAAAACCAAAAATAGCCACCAGGGTCCAGCTGTAGTCTTCAAAAAATGTCGAAATAGTAAGCGCAATCACCGGGAACAGCACTGCGGCATAGGCGGTTTTATCGGCGCCGATGCGGCCTATCAGGGTTAGATAGCTGCCAAATGCGAATATAGACCCGAACACGCTCAGGTAGACTAGCGACAGGCTGTAGCTAATGGCCGGGTCGAAGTCAAAAGACACGCCACTATATTGTGCATAAATCAGCATAAAGAATGAGCCGTAGGTCATACCCCAGGCATTGGTTTGCACCACCGGCAAATCGTTTCGTTGGTTGCGCGCAGATAAGATGTTGCCGATTGACACTAAAAAGGTCGCAATTAGACACATCCACAGCCCCTGCCAGGTGGATGCATTATTTTCAAGTCCAGCAACTTCTGACCAGAAGATCCCGGCTATGCCAGAAATGCCAAACATCGCACCGACTACCACCCGGGCGTTAATCGACTGCCCGAGAAAAACTGTGCCATTGACGATATTCATTAATATCACGGTGGAAAATAATAGGGCGACGATGCCCGATGTCAGTAACCCGGTGGCCCAGTAAAATATCAGATAATTGGTAGAAAATAAAAACAGCCCCTGCAAAGCGATGAAGAAGTGTTGTGATACAGAAAAGCGCAACCCGCGTTTGGTTAATAAACAAAACAATAACAATAGAATGGCAGCAAGCAGGAACCGATATACCAGGGAAACTTCTGCCTCAACCACGCCTAGCTGAAATTTGATCGCAAACCAGGTAGAGCCCCAGATCAGAACAGTCGCCAGATAGAGGCTCGTCGAGTGCATTAACATCGGCCGATTATAGCAGGGGATATATCTTCTTACGCATTGGCGTCGATGGTATTTTTACATCACTTATATTAGTCGCTATTATTGCCAGGTATGAACAGTCCCGCATTATTAGTCATCGACGTGCAGTTGGGTTTAGACAATCCCGCCCTGGGAGAACGTAATAACCTCGATGCTGAGGCTAATATAGCCAGGCTGTTAAAACTTGTGGCGCGATAGCCATCGGCCAGTGATTCACGTTCAGCATTGTTCGACAGCCCCCGACTCCCTGCTACAACCCGACCTGCCTGGCAATGCCTTCAAACCCGGGGCAATGCCATTCAGCGGTGAGCCAGTATTTCAGAAATCTGTGAACAGTGCTTTTATCGGAACCGAGCTTGAATCTTATCTCAGGTCAGAACAGATAGATCGACTCGTGGTCGTGGGATTAACCACCGATCACTGCGTATCGACTTGTGTACGTATGGCGGGCAATCTCGGCTTTGAAGTTATTTTGGTCAGTGATGCGACTGCAACTTTCCAGCGCCAGGATGGTGATGGTAGAAATATTTCAGCGGATGACATGCATCGTATTCACCTGGTAAGTTTGTCGGGTAAATTCTGCCAGCTGTTGTCAACTGCCGAGGTTTGCGACTACGTTTTTTAATTTTCCCAGTTCATCCCCTATATCAATTACCGTGAAAGCGGCCATCCAGCTAATCGATAATACGCGCAATACAAAACGATACTCGTCCAGCATTGTGAGCTTCAAGCTAACGCCTGTTTTTTGATACTCTTCCAATAAATGCGCCGATTGCGGCTGGTCAAAATCAGCTGCATTGCACAGGATGGCCAAGTCCCAGTAAGGCGATGCCATCGAGGCATATTCCCAGTCGATAATCCAGATCTGCGCTGCCGGGTCGATTAAAATATTTTCCAGCACCGGGTCGTTGTGCGAGGAGACTAACGGTACATTCTGACTCGACAGGGCTTTTATTTTGCCTAGTGCAATCTTATAACCGGGTTCAATTTGCTTTCGGCGATGCTCTGGAGCCAGTCGAAAGTAGCGTGTTATTGATGCAGCGAGATCGATCCTGCCGTGAAACATCTTTTCACTTTTATGTAGTCGGCTAACGGTTTTCATCAGCGCTTTTATGACTGATTCGTTTTTTAAATCCAGGGCATTTAGCGGACGTGAATTTAATACGGTCTCAGTCAGGCTGAATCCAGACTCGTCACGCCAAACACATTCAGGTGCGATGCCAAGTGCGTAGGCGCAGTCAGCATTGTGAGTTTCCTGCGACCGATTAATATACGGGTTTGTTTCCTGTTTTGGTATACGCAGTACCCAGTCATGCTTATCATTTTTCAGGTGATAGTTAAAGTTGGTATAGCCGCTAAGTGGTTTGATCTGAAAATCACCCGGCCTAAACCCCGCTAACGGCGGCAGCTGTTTAAAGAAGGTTTCCAGGTCAGGGCCAGGAAATTCGGCTACCATCGTCGCAGTATCGTAGATTATTTGCAGATAGTCATTAGAAATTAGTTGCTACGATATTCAGTATCGGACTTTAACTCTTCGTACACCTTGTAATCCGTTTCTTCCATACCAAGTGCGCGATAGGTTGACTGCGCATTGGTATTGTAGTGTTCGACATAAAGCCTGAAACCGCAGACATGCTTTTCTGCTTCGGCCAGGCTTTTTACGCGCTCATATAGTTTTCGATAAAGCCCCTGACGCCGATATGACTCTTTTACATAGACACTCTGGATCCACCAGAAAAGGCCATTACGCCAGTCACTCCACTCGGTTGTCACCATCAGGGATGCCTGGATTTCCCCGTCATCCTCGAATACCAGATAAAACCCCATCTGCGGATTGTTAATCATTGCTTCGACACCCGCGCCGATCACTTTTGGCATCAGCTCGATACCTTCGGTTTCTCTGGCCATCGCGATATTAAATTCGGCCAGTGCCGCACAATCGGATTGAATCGCTCGACGGATATTCATAAGTTTTCCTACTAAAGTTTATAATTTAATGAAGTTTTGCTTTTTGCCCAGGAGTCTGTCGGACTTAGGTAATTGTAGCGAGGGAAAGTCATTTTGAGTCAGATTTTTCTATCGATTGAGGCGAATAGTCATTCATATTTAACGAAATGGATAGGAAAATTTGGCCAAAATAGCTTTTCCGCAGTAGATTTATCCTAAGTCCGACAGACTCCTGGCTGCCTTATTTTCTAAGCGCCAGTCTGGCGGCCTTCTTCGCTGCTTTTTGCGCATTAATAGTTTCCAGTGCTGCCAGTTCCTGGTCAAGCATTTCAGGAGTTTCCAGGCAGATCCCACCCAACTCTCCACTGCGCAATTCGGAAACCAGTAAACGCGAGACTTTTTCATAATCGACTCTGCCGCCCGTTACGATACAGCCTCGCTTTTTTGCAATTTCATCGAGTAGTTCAATACCGCTTTGCGGCAATGTTTCTATTTTATAACGTTGTTGGACAATAGTCGGATAGTGCGCCAGCAGAAAGTCGGCAGTAAAGCTGGCAACTTCCTGTAAATCAATCGCGGTGTCACGGATGGCTCCTGTAGCGGCCAGGCGAAAACCACTATTTTCATTTTCAATTTTTGGCCACAACATGCCGGGGGTGTCGATCAGCATCAATTCCGGACTGATTTCTATACGTTGCTGCATTCGCGTTAATGCTGCTTCGTTGCCGGTTTTGGCAATGTTTCGAGCTGCCAGTTTATTAATCAGGGTTGATTTTCCTACATTGGGAATGCCTGCAATCAATGCATAAATCATTTTTGAGCGGTTCTCACGAGCTGGAATCAGCGATCGGCACAATTGTGGCAATTTGTGTGTGAGTACATCAGCACGATTACAAACCAGCGATCTGGCCGAACTGTCCTGCTCAATTAAATCTTCCCATCTCGAAACAACCGCCTTATCGGCAAGATCACTTTTATTGAGCAACTTGATACAGGGCTTTCCTTTACGCAACTGAGTGAGCAGAGGATTCTGGCTGCTGAACGGAATGCGCGCATCCAGCACCTCGATAACCAGGTCGATCTGCGGCAGTATCTTCTGAAATTCCTTTTTTGCCCTGTGCATATGGCCGGGATACCACTGAATCATAATGCCTCTGTAAAAAGCTAGATTGGTCTATTCTCGCTCATCTCTATTCGAATTGTCATCATTTCGGTTTATAATCCGACATATATGGCCGATATTAAAATAAAGTCGGCATTAATGGACCGATAAAAGAAAAGTCTGAGTATGAATGATTCATCAAAAATTATAGCCGAGCTGGAAGCGGAATTTGTCGAGCTCTATAAAATTCTAAAATTCGAGGGGCTGGCCGACAGTGGCGGCATGGCCAAGCAGGTGATTGCGGATGGGCAGGTCAGCGTCAATGGTGAAGTAGAAACCAAAAAGCGCAAAAAGATCAGCGCCGGGGATAAGATTGAGTATTCCGGTCAATCCATCGAAGTGATCGGTAAAAAGGCGAAGCCCGAAAGTTAGAAGGCTAGGAGTCTGTCGGACTTAGGTTGGTCTCGGTCTCTGTTCCTGACTCGACTCTACCACTTGCATCCATGCAAGCGTACTGCGGAAAAGCCGGATTTGGCCAGATTTTGAGTTCTTTTTCGTCAAATAGAATGACTATTTTCCTTAAAAGAACTCAAAATCTGGCTCAAACCGGACTTATCCTCGTGACGACCACCTAAGTCCGACAGACTCCTGGCGAAATTTTTTTTTCGCGTTAAAATACCGCTTCTTTTAAGACCCGCACCGGATTTACGTTCCGGCCAGCTACAGGAAATACTATGTCTCGCATCGTCGTCGCTGCGCTTTATCATTTTGTCTCACTCGATAATTACCAGGAATTACGCCAACCCCTGCTGAAAGAGATGTTGAAGAACAACATCAAGGGCACAATACTGCTGGCGCGGGAAGGCATTAATGGCACGGTCGCCGGCCTACAGTCATCAATCGACCTGTTGCTCGACTGGATTCGCGCCGATGGGCGCTTGCAGGATGTTCGTTGCAAATTCTCCTACGATGACGAAATGCCTTTTTATCGATCGCGCGTGAAATTAAAAAAGGAGATCGTCACAATGGGTGTCGAAGGCATCGATCCCCGGCGCTCGGTCGGCACTTACGTAAGACCCGAGGACTGGAACGCGCTCATCTCCGATCCGGCGGTTACCCTGATCGATACGCGTAATGCTTACGAATCGGCGATTGGTGGTTTTAAGAATGCAACAACACCCAACACCAAGTCATTTCGAGAATTCCCACAATACGTAGCCGATAACCTCGACCCTGCCAAAAACCGCAAAGTGGCGATGTTTTGTACTGGTGGTATTCGCTGCGAAAAGTCGACTGCCTATCTGAAACAACAGGGGTTTGACGAGGTTTATCACCTGCAGGGTGGAATATTGAAGTATCTGGAAGAAGTCCCCGAATCCGAGTCGCTATGGCAAGGCGAGTGCTTTGTGTTTGATAATCGCGTCAGTGTTAATCATGAGCTGGAAAAAGGCAGTTACGATCAGTGCCATGCCTGCCGGCTGCCGATTACCGAGTCAGACAAGCAAAACGATAAATATCAACAGGGCGTAAGCTGCCCTGCCTGTTACGACAGTAAGACCGATAATGAGCGCATGCGATTTAGCGAACGTGAAAAACAGGTTCAGCTCGCCAGGCAGCGAGGCGAAAACCATATTGGTTCCAGTGTCAATGATCTGGCCAGGCAACGGAAAAGTCGTAAGTTGGCGGCTAAAAACGCGCAACGGGAAATCTAGCCACCGCTCGTTAAGCGATTTTTTCCAGTTTTTGTAATCGATGCTGAGGGTCAGTTTTTACTCGAAACCGTCCCTGTATACCAGTCTCAGAGACATAAGGTCTGAAACTGCTCGCTGGTAGTTGCAGCTTGAGCCTGTCGTCCGTGACTACCAGAATATACTTTACCCTGCCTTCGTAGATACTAAGGGTCTTGTTGGCCGACAGGGTCATCGAAAACTCAAATGTTTGACTCACATTCCTTCCCATACTGACAATTCAAACTGGCAATCAAATAAATGCTAACATGCAATAATTCTGGAAACCGCGGATATTTTAGCAACCAGCCATGAAAACCATCGGTCTCATCGGCGGTATGAGCTGGGAAAGCACCCAGTTTTACTACCGTCAAATCAATGAGGGCATCCGCAATCGACTTGGCGGATTACACTCGGCAAAGATATTAATGCACAGCGTCGATTTCGCACCGATCGAGGCAATGCAAAATGCCGGTGACTGGGATGCAGCGGCCGAAATTCTATCTCAGGCGGCGAAATCACTTGAGGCAGGCGGAGCCGAGTTTTTTCTAATTTGCACCAATACTATGCATAAAATTGCGACTGTGGTGGAAAAATCGGTCGATATTCCGTTATTACATATTGCCGACGCAACTGCTAATGCATTGCGTGCTGACCGGGTTTCACGTATCGGATTACTCGGTACCGCATTTACCATGGAGCAGTCTTTTTATAAAGGTCGCCTGAGTCAACAACACGGTATCGAAGTGATTGTTCCTGAATCAGTTGATCGTGAAACCGTGCATAACATCATTTACCAGGAATTGTGCCTCGGAATTGTTAAACCAGCCTCAAAACAGACTTATTTGCAAATTATTGATCGATTACGGCAACAGGACGTGGAGGGTGTAATTCTTGGTTGCACTGAAATCTGTATGCTGGTTAGTCAGGCCGACACGGAAATTAAGTTATACGATACCACCGCGATTCATGCACTAGAGGCAGTCAATTACGCCTTGCGCAATTAATTCGACGGTTCGGCATATTCGAACGATTCATAGTAAAAATTATCTGGATTAAGCCCTGCATCGATAAAATCACGCGTCGCGGCACGGATCATTTCTGGAGGCCCGGCCATGTATACAGCCCGGGTCGATAAATCCGGGTAATTTGCCAATACTGCCCGGTGAACATTACCGCGGGCCCCGGCGCCTGGGTTAACTTCAGTAATCAGTTAGCTATTAAGGCTACCCGGCACTCTTTTCGCGCTACGCGTCCATTTGCCCATACCGCCCGGATAAACGGTAACGTTGGATTTATTGAATAACGTAAAACTTCTAAATCAAATTCTTTTGAGTTATATCTCAATGCATCCTATTTAGAGTCAATTCCTAACTCATCCCAGATTTTATCTATTTTTTCGACAGTCGCTTCATCCATTGTAATAGGCCTACCCCATTCCCGCGTGGTCTCACCGCCCATCTTGTTGGTAGCATCAAGACCAACTTTTGAACCCAGGCCAGATACCGGCGAAGCAAAATCGAGATAATCAATTGGCGTATTTTCGATAATTGTCAGGTCTCGTGCCGGATCCATGCGCGTGGAAATCGCCCAGATCACGTCCTTCCAGTCTCTCGCGTCGATATCATCATCGACTACAATGACAAATTTGGTGTACATAAACTGGCGTAAAAATGACCAAACGCCCATCATCACGCGTTTTGCATGACCAGGATATTGCTTTTTCATGCTGACCACAGCGACCCGATAGGAGCAGCCCTCGGCAGGAAGATAAAAATCGACGATTTCGGGGAATTGCTTTTGTAAAATGGGGATAAAAACCTCATTAAGCGCTAAACCCAATATAGCCGGCTCATCAGGCGGCCGCCCAGTGTAAGTGCTGTGGTAAATCGGATCTTTACGCATCGTAATCGCTTCAATGGTAAAAATCGGAAACTGTTCAGTTTCGTTATAATAGCCGGTATGGTCTCCAAATGGCCCCTCTTCGGCGATTTCATCCGCATAAATAAATCCTTCCAGCACGATTTCCGCCCTCGCCGGTATCTGTAGGTCGGATAGCAGTGAATTGGCGACTTCGGTTTTGCCACCCCGCAGCAGACCAGCGAAGGCGTATTCGGACAGGGTATCGGGTATAGGCGTTACTGCGGCGAGTATGGTTGCCGGGTCGCAACCCAGCACGACTGATATCGGAAACGGCTGGTCACCGTTTTGCTCGCGCCAGTCACGATAGTCAAGCGCCCCGCCTCGCTGGGCTAACCAGCGCATGATGACTTTGTTTCTACCAATCACCTGTTGGCGGTAAATACCCAGGTTCTGTCGCTTCTTCACCGGCCCCCGGGTAGTTACCAGGCCCCAGGTAATTAATGGACCGGCGTCATCCGGCCAGCAAGTCTGAATTGGAAAAATCGACAAATCGACTTCGTCGCCGACAATTTTAATCTGTTGGCATTTTGGGTTATTGACCTGACGCGGTGACATATCGAGTATTTTTTTGTAAATCGGCAGGGTTTTAAGCGCGTCGATAAACCCTTTCGGCGGTTCGGGCTCCTTGAGAAAGGCCAATAGCTTGCCCACCTCGCGCAAGGACTCGAGCTCGCTTGCACCCATTGCGCGAGCGACGCGTTGTTCGGTTCCAAATAAATTGGCCAGTAGCGGGATTTTGCTGTCGCCAGCCTGTTCAAATAAGAGCGCGGGGCCCTGTCGCTTCAGGGTCCGATCGGCAATTTCTGTGATTTCGAGATTTGGATCGATGCGTTGGCTGATTCGCTTTAAATCACCGTCTTTTTCCAGTTGCTCGATAAATTCCCGTAGGTCCCGGTAGCGCATGATCAGTATCGATGTTTATTGGCGATTCAGGACACTAACAAAACTGTTGTCATTTACCAGAGTTTGAGGCCATGAAAACGTTTTTTGATACGCGCATTAATAATCAGTTTAGAGATCAGTGACCCAAGCAGCAGGAAGAACACCAGAATAGGTACTAAATATTGCCAGTAGGTAGTAGCGGTTTCTATCAGCGCCTCTATGGGTAGGGTCGTTTTCGATTCGCGGGCGGCTTTAATCGCGGCTTCTAATTCTGCCTTCTCGCGCGCTGCCGCCTCCATTTCTGCAACAGTTTGTTCTGCGTTTAGCTTTCCTGTCTCGGCGGTGTTTAGATTCCTGGTCAATTCGTCCATATCGCGTTCGTATTGATCGATAACCATCTTGCTATTTGCGAGTTTTTCAATCTCCTGGCGAAGCGCCTCGGTGGTCTTTTTTTCCTCGGCAAGCAATAATTTCGCCGTCGGTTGTGGCAATAAAAAACCCCGCTTAACCCAACCACGTCTTCCAGTCGGGGCAATCACCAGGGCGTATGGGCCCTGGATCTGGAGGATACCGAGCTTGTCACCGGAGTTTAGGTATTCCAGCCTCTTGCCTCTATCGTTTGCATTTGGATAAAGTGACAGGCGTAACTCGTCGGTGACGTATAACATTTCCTTCGGCTTTTCGACTACCTTCTCGGAGGTCGCTTCTGCTTTTGCTTCAGCTTCCAGCGCCTGTTCAATGGCCACATCCTGCGCCTGAACCGCCAGACTGGGGAGCAGCAAAAATAAACTAGCTATTATATATTTTGTCATAATTTTCTACTTCGTTATGCCGCTGTGCCGTAACAGAGCGTCAATATTTGGGTCTCGTCCGCGAAAACATCGAAACGATTCCATCGCGGGGCGTGAGCCACCTTGTTCAAGTATGCAATGCAGGAATTTCTGCCCTATTGTTGCTTCGAAGATGCCCACTTCTTCGAATGCGGCAAAAACGTCAGAAGATAAAACCTCTGCCCATTTATAGCTATAATAACCCGCCGCGTAGCCGCCTGCAAAAATATGCGAAAAACCATTTTGAAATCGATTATTCTGCGGTGTTTTAACCACCGATATTTCAGCGCGAACCTGATCGAGTATATCCTGAATTTGAGATGCATCGGTTAATTTAACCTGTTGGTGGAGCTTGACATCAAATATCGAAAATTCAAGCTGCCGTAGCATTTGCAGGGCGCTCTGGAAGTTTTTTGCTGCCACCATTTTGTCAAACAGGTCATCGGGTAAGGTTTCGCCTGTTTGGTAGTGCCTGGCAAATAATTCCAGCGCCTGTTTTTGCCAACAAAAATTTTCCATAAACTGGCTTGGTAGCTCGACTGCATCCCACTCAACACCATTAATACCGGCGACGTCGGGGACGTCAATTTTGGTCAACATGTGGTGCAAACCATGTCCGAATTCGTGGAACAGGGTAATTACTTCGTCGTGGGTAAACAGTGCCCGCTCATTACCGACCGGCGGCGTCAAATTACAGGTCAGGTAAGCAACCGGAATTTGTGTCCTGCCGTCGATTCGGTAACGATTGATGCATTCGTCCATCCACGCGCCACCACGTTTGTTTTCGCGCGCATACAAATCCAGATAAAACTGCCCGATAGTTTCTCCTGCCGGGTTTTTGATTTGATAAAAACCCACCGACTTGTCCCACACATCGACTGTATTTTCGAGCGATGTTATATCGACACCGTAAAGTGTTTTTGTTATTTCGAATAATCCTTTGATGACATTGTCTTCGCCAAAATAAGGTTTTAAATCTTCTTCGGTAATCTGAAAGCTATGCTGTTTTAGTTTTTCACTATAAAAGGCGTAGTCCCAGGCCTGTAGTTCACCATCAAAACCGAGCCGCTCGGCGTATCCCTGTCTTTCTGCTACCTCTTCTATTGCCGCGGACTTAGATCGATCCGCGAGGTCATAAAGAAATTCTAGTACCTGCTCAACCGACTCGGCCATCTTCGTTTCGAGTGAGTACTGGGCGTAGTTATCAAAGCCCAGTAAAATTGCTTTTTCCTGTCTTTTAGCAACAATTTGTTGCATGTTAGCCGCATTATCCCACTTTTTATCCGTTTTTCCCTGATCCGACGCTCGCGTTGTGTAGGCTTCATATATTTCTTTGCGTAGCTCGCGACTCTCTGCATAAGTAATCACCGCTATATAACACGGCATATCCAGCGTGAGGCGATATCCGGTATGATTATTTTGTTCGGCCAGTTGCCTGAGCATCGCCATGGCGTAATCGGGCAGACCTTGCAGCAGCTCTTCATCAGTTATCAGCTTTTGCCAGGATTGGGTTGCATCGAGAATATTATTATCAAAACTGGACTGCAGCTCCGAGAGGTCTTTTTGCAGTTGCTGGTAGCGCTCTTTGTCCGCGCCTTCCAGGTCAACACCCCCGAGCCTAAAATGCTTGAGTGAATCGTCGACTGTTTTTTGCTGTGCCGTGTCTAAATCATCGTAGGCCGGTGAATCGGCGATAGTTCGATAACCCTGATACAGTGATCGATTCTGGCTCATCTCGGTGGAATACTCACTCAGCAAGGGCAGGCAGCCATTATATGCCTCACGTAACGGATCGCTGCTTTTCACCGAGTTGAGATGACGCACCGGAGACCAGGCCTTGCTCAGACGGTCATCAAGCAGGGATAATGGTTTGATCAACTCATCCCAACTGGGGGTTTTATTTTCTACTAAATGATTAATTTGCTGGCGATTCTGCTGAAGAATAGCTTCAACCGCCGGGCGAATAGCATCTGGCGTTATTTTGCTGAAAGCAGGTAAACCGGCTTTCTCTAAAAGTGGGTTTTGCAAGAAATTTTCTCCGCTAGTCTGCTCGGCAGGGGTTTAACCAAAGACTGACAAACTGTTAAGCTGGTGCTTATATTTCGATTATATTTATAATGATGATAAAAAGCAGAAATGCAACACTCTCACCCATAATCCTTTTTAGCACTACACCGCGCGGGTCTCTTCGTCTGTTGAGGAAGCTTTAAACAGCTAGTTGTTTAAACCAGCCAGGTGATCTCGCTGTGTTGATTTATTGGCAACACAGCAATATTCGATCACTTCATTTATTTAAAATACTTCTTTATTATCAATCACTTAGATATTTCTTGATCGAAATGTGCTAATTAGACATCAAGGTTGCTGACATTTAACGCATTCGATTCAATAAAATCACGTCTCGGCTCAACCTGGTCACCCATTAGTGTAGTAAAAACTTCGTCGGCTGCAATCATATCTTCAATGCGCACTCTTAATAAGCGTCGGTTGTCAGGATCCATAGTTGTCTCCCACAACTGGTCAGGGTTCATTTCACCCAGGCCTTTATAGCGTTGAATATTTAACCCTTTTTTCGCCTCTATCATTAACCAGTCATAAACTTCGCTGAATTTTTCCACCGCCTGCTTACGCTCACCGCGACTGATAAAAGATTGCGCGGACATAAGATCACCTGCCTGCTCAACAAATTGAGCAAAGACTCGATAGTCGGCGCCATTGAAAAATTCCGGGCTCAATTCGTATTGAGCTAATATGCCGTGATGACGTCTTTCCAATAATAGTGCAAATTGATTACTATTTTCGTCGCTTTTTACGCTCAGCTGATAAGATACCGAGTTGCCGCTTTTCTGGTTCAACCGCACCGACAAAGTTTGTCCCCAATCCTGCATAGCGGTCTGATTGATTAATTCAGTTTCGCTAACGGCGGGTAAATCGATCAATTCGGTCAAAATATCGCGCGGCAGGTTTTGTTCCAGGCGATCAAATATTGCCAGAATAGTCATATACTGTCGCGCCAGGTTCTCGAGCGCGATATCTGACAGAGCGGGCGTATCGTCGTCCAAAAATAATTTTGCACCTTCGATTGCCAGTTGTAATAAATAGCCATTTAATTCCTTGTCGTCTTTTACGTAACGTTCCTGCTTGCCTTTTTTAACTTTATACAACGGCGGTTGGGCAATATAAATATGTCCTCGCTCGACCAGTTCACGCATCTGGCGATAGAAAAAAGTCAGTAGCAGCGTGCGTATATGCGAGCCATCGACATCGGCGTCGGTCATGATAATAATGTAGTGATAACGCAGTTTATCGATATTAAATTCTTCTCGACCGATACCACAACCCAGTGCTGTAATAAGCGTGCCCACTTCTGCTGACTGAAGCATCTTATCGAATCTAGCCTTTTCTACATTAAGTATCTTACCCTTCAACGGTAGTATGGCTTGAGTCCTGCGGTTTCTACCCTGCTTAGCTGAGCCGCCTGCCGAGTCTCCTTCCACCAGATAGATCTCTGACAGGGAGGGATCTTTTTCCTGACAGTCAGCTAGTTTTCCCGGTAGGCCAGCTATATCCAGTGCGCCCTTGCGTCGTGTCATTTCGCGTGCTTTACGTGCCGCTTCGCGTGCTCTCGCTGCCTCTAGAACTTTCATCGTTATAGATTTAGCATCGGCCGGATTTTCCTGAAGATAATCTTTCAGCTTTTCGCTTACCGCCGATTCGACAATTCCTTTAATTTCCGATGAAACGAGCTTATCTTTGGTCTGCGATGAAAACTTGGGGTCTGGCACCTTGACCGATAATACGGCAGTCAATCCTTCACGAGCGTCGTCACCGCTGGTAGATACCTTATCCTTTTTAGCAGGGCCGTTCTCCATATAGTGATTCATCGTTCGTGTCAGTGCTGTACGAAAGCCCGATAAATGAGTACCACCGTCTCGCTGCGGTATATTATTGGTAAAACAGAAAATGTTTTCCTGATAGGAATCGTTCCACTGCATCGAGAGTTCAACACCAACGTCCTGTACCACCACGTCAATCACTATGACTTTTTCATGGATAGGTGTTTTATTTTTGTTCAGGTGTTCAACAAAGGCGCGGATACCCCCTTCATATTCGAATACATCTTCCCTGTTATTCCTTTCATCAAGCAGGTGAATATGAACACCGGAATTTAAAAAAGATAATTCGCGTAATCGCTTGGCCAATATGTCGTAATGAAATTCAATGTCGCTGAAAATTTCAGTACTCGGGTAAAAGCGTAATTCGGTTCCGGTCTGATCAGTATCTTTAATTGCTTTAAGATCGTCTTGTGGAACACCCATGGCGTATTCCTGTACATGCAACTTACCATTGCGTTTGATGCGTAAAGACAGTTTTTCCGATAGCGCATTAACCACCGATATACCGACACCATGCAAGCCACCGGACACCTTGTAAGAGTTATCGTCGAACTTTCCGCCCGCATGCAAGATGGTAAGAATCACCTCTGCTGCGGATCGCCCCTCTTCCTCGTGAATATCAACCGGTATTCCCCGGCCATCATCTTTCACTGAAACCGAGTTATCACTATGAATCACTACTTTTATTTCTTTGCAATGACCCGCGAGCGCTTCATCGATTGAGTTATCAACCGCTTCAAACACCATGTGATGCAGGCCAGTACCATCATCGGTATCTCCTATATACATGCCCGGCCTTTTGCGCACCGCGTCGAGGCCTTTTAACACTTTTATGCTGGTCGAATCGTATTCTGACATCTACTTATCTAGTGGTTTTTAAGGGCTCTAATCATACCATGTTCCACGTGAAACATTTTGAAATCTTTTCCCTGCAATACGGCTGGGATCTGTTCTTCGATATTGGTAATAAAAAGTTGCAACCCTATATTAATTAATTGTTGGTAGATTATTTTTTGCGATGCGGGATCGAGTTCAGAACGCAAATCGTCGATCAATAAAATAATGCTTTTGTCTGTCTTATATTTAACTATTTTTAAACTAGCTACGATAAGAGCCAGGCAAAGTCGCTTTAACTGACCTCTCGATAATACCTGGGCGGCAGGCAGGCCATCTACCATGATTTGTAAATTGGCGCGGTGAATTCCATAGTTGGTAAATCCGGCTCTTATATCTTTTTCTCGGGCATCCTTCAGGCATTGGTTTAATTCCGTTTCGACCGGCCAGCCCTGGATATAATCTAGCGATATTTCCAGACCTGGTAACAACTCGGGTAGTTGCTCTAACAGTTGCTCGACTATCAATTCTGTATAACTTTTCCGCAGACGATCAATCAACAATGAAGGTTCGACCAAATAGTCGTTCCAGTAATCTAGCAGGTTTAAATCCTTACGGTTCTTTAACAGTCTATTTCGTTGCTTAAGCGCATGTTTAAACTGAACCCAGTGTTTCGTATATGAATGTTCCACGTGGAACAAGCACCAGTCTAAAAATTGCCTCCTTTGCTGCGGTGCACCAGCAACGAGATTAAAGCTATCGACATTCACTATATTGATCGGTGTCCTGCTAACGAGCGAAGATCTTCTCTTTATCGGTTCACCATCGATTTTTATTTCCAATCCGCTTAGCGACTTAGAGAGACCAGCTTTGTATCCGTTGAATCGACCAAATAGCAAGAAGTTGGGTTGGTCATGCGCTATACATTGTTTTAGGTGATGGGTACGAAAAGAACAGGCTTCGCACAACACCTGAATCGATTCAAGCAAACTTGTTTTACCTGATCCATTATCACCGGAAATTAAATTAACCGATGGGTGGAGATCTAAGGTTGTACTTTTTAGATTCCTGAAGTTTGTCAGACTAAGCTGACTAATCGACATATAATTCTGGCCACCATTAGCTGGGCATTTTTTATAGCCGCATTGGCATGACGACATACAAATTAGCCGAATCATCTGTGTCGCTAATTATACAACTACTATTTGAATCTTTTAATTTGATGTAAACATCTTCCGAGTCGAGCACATTAAGTACGTCGATCAAATAGGTTACATTAAAGCCAATTTCGATTTCGGCCTCATCGTAGTCGACAGTTAGTTCTTCTTCGGCCTCTTCCTGGTCAGGGTTATTCGCCTGAATCGACAGGTTACCCGGGGATAAGGTTAACCGAATTCCGCGGTATTTTTCATTCGACAATATTGCAATTCTATTCATCGCTTGTTTCAACGATTCCCGGTTAATTTTAAGTGTTTTATTTCCATCCACCGGTATCACACGATTGTAGTCGGGAAACTTGCCATCAATTAACTTGGACGTGAATACCAGGGTTCCAGTTTCGACTCGTATGTGGTTTTGACTTAAAATAATCTTCGCCGCACTATCATTACTTTCAAGCAAGCGAGACAGTTCTAGCACGGCTTTACGAGGGATTATTATTTGCTTTGCTGCCTCTACAGGGACATCAATCTGGTGTTCGCTTAGTGCTAGTCTGTGCCCATCGGTAGCGACCAATTTTATTTTTTCAGCAGTGATTTCCATTAATATGCCATTTAAATAGTAGCGAACGTCCTGCTGTGCCATGGCAAAAGAAGTAGCTTCCAATAGTGTTTTGAAACTCGATTGCGAAATAGAAAATGACTGTAGTTCGTCTATTTCGTCCAGGGATGGAAAATCTTTTGCAGGCAGGGTTGCTAAAGAAAAGCGGCTCCTTGCTGATTTAAGCGTTACTTTATTATCTTCGATATTAAATTCGATATCTGAATTATCAGGAAGGGCTTTGCATATATCGAGGAGTTTACGCGCCGGCAAGGTCACCTGGAAATCTTCAGCGGAAACAGTATCAACACTAGCGACCATTTCTATCTCAAGGTCGGTTGCGGTGAAACTAAGACTTCCCGAAACCGATTTAAGTAAAACATTCCCTAAAATGGGAATCGTTTGTCGCCTTTCAACTGCACCTATGATTTGCTGAAGCGGATTTAGAATCTTTTCTCTTTTAATAATAGTTTTCATTTATATATAATATATTGTTGTTATTAGCAACTACCTTATCTGCCTATATCTCGATTTTATCCTTTAAATACAAAGGCTTACGGTTTAATTTAATAGGTTAAAGCTGTCCGCAGGCTATCAGTATGTTGTGGACAAAATGGTATAACCTCAGGTCTTTTAAATTACACTTTATTTATCCACAGACTATGCACACTTTATTGAGTAAAATAACACGATTAACAAGACAGTCCTATAGCTAAATCTAGCACTATCCCGGACCCGTATTAATTACTCAATATACGTTGTAAATTATCATAATCTTCTTCGATTCTTCTATCTTCATTGCGTAATTCGTCTACTTTTCGACAGGCGTGGATTACAGTCGTGTGGTCTCGCCCACCAAAGGCATTACCAATTTCGGGTAAACTATGCCGGGTTAAGCTTTTTGCCAGTGACATTGCTATTTGCCGAGGTCGGGTAATCGACCGCGTGCGGCGACTGGATAATAAATCAGCGACTCGAATTTTGAAATATTCGGCTACCAGCTTTTGAATATTTTCAATGGTGACAAGCTTATCCTGTACCGCCAGCAACTCTTTCAGCGCCAGCCGTGTAAATTCCTGGGAGATTGTTTGTCCGGTAAATCGAGAATGGGCAATCACGCGTTTCAGCGCACCCTCTAACTCGCGAATATTCGATTTAAAGCGTTCGGCAATAAAAAAAGCGACTTCTTCGGGCAATATCACATTAACCTGTTCAGCCTTGCTATTTAATATCGCCACCCGGGTTTCGAGGTCAGCGGGCTTGATATCAACCGCTAGCCCCCAACCGAGGCGGGAGCGAATTCGGTCTTCCAGGCCTTCAATTTCCTTGGGGAATCGATCACAGGTGATGACCATCTGCGCGTGGGCTTCGTAAAGCGAATTAAATGTATGAAAGAACTCTTCCTGCGAACGGCTTTTATCGGCGAGAAACTGTATATCGTCGACCAGTAACACATCGAGGCTGCGGTATGAGTTCTTAAATTCATTCATTTTGCTATGTTGCAGGGCTTTTACCATATCTGACACAAACCGTTCGCAGTTAACATAAAGCACATTCGCTTCAGGGTTGACTTGCCTGATCTGGTTGCCGATAGCCTGCATTAGGTGGGTTTTCCCCAGCCCGACGCCACCATAAATATATAAAGGGTTATATTCAGACCCGGGATTATTACTAATTTGAATTGAAGCAGCGCGAGCCAATTGATTCGATTTACCCTCGACAAAGCTATTGAATATTTGTGATTCGTTCAAGCCAGAGGCGTGACCTCGACGGCGGGTCGGTTTGATATCGGGGTCTAATTGTTTTACCACATTGGGCTTAACATGGGAGCCTATCGACAAATCCACCGATATAGACTTACTGTCATCCAGACTGCTCACCAGCTCATTAATGCGGTTTAGAAAATGTTTTCGAACCCAATCCATAACAAATCGATTAGGTGCGAGTAATTTTAAAGTGTTGAGTTCCTGTTCTACCTGCAGGGGCAAAATCCAGGTATTCAGCTGTTGCTCGCTAATTTCGCCTTCCAGGCAGGTGATACATTGTTGCCATATAGATTTCAAAGCGTAATTAACTCGATTAACCGTTCGTTCGCCCTAATAAAAAGTAAGCGATTTATTTAATGTGCCTATTGATGTGTCCTGGCCAGATACTAACCGGTCTTAACTAAATCCATCATATATAGGGCTATCTGGCACGAGCGCGGTGAAAAAAGCTGATCTCGCAACACAGCCTACAATAATATACTTATCCACAGCCGGAGCATAGTCTGAACGGGTAAATAGTATATTAATATTAACAGAGCCCTGAATAAGTCAGTACTGACCTTTATGTGGACGAAAAGAGAAAAGATTGATTTCACCTTTCTCCACAAAATCAATGGCTTGTGGTCACTAGTAATGGCGGTTCCGCCGTATGCTGTAGTAAGCTTGGTCGAAGTCAGGCCCCCATTAACGCCAGCTGCCCGAGTTATCGGTGTAGCCATTACTAAAATAGAGGCATTTACATATTGACGTAGGGTCGCTAGACCAGTACATTGTCGCGCCTTATTGATATAGACGGGCGGCAAAAGCCGAGGCCTCAAACATGAAACGTACATTTCAACCTAGCAATTTAAAACGAGCTAGAACGCATGGATTCCGCGCCCGCATGCAAACACGGGGTGGCCGCAGTGTTATTAAAGCACGTAGAGCCAAAGGCCGGGCACGTCTAACACCCTAATTTGTTGGCATCTGCCTGTGGGGATTCTGAACAAAGAGTCGTTTCCAAGACAATTGAGACTGACGCGAGCCGCTGAATATCGGCAGATTTTTAATAATAACAGGCGCGTTGCTGATGCCAGCATAACGATACTGGTAGGCAATAAGAACGGGTCGTTTGCAAGACTTGGGTTCGCAATAGCGAGAAAACAGATAGCCAAAGCGGTAGATCGAAACCGCCTTAAAAGAATTTTTCGCGAAAGCTTTCGCAAAAATCAGCAGCGTTTGCCAGCTAGAGACATGGTGATTATGGTACGCCGGTCAATTATGTTAGTCGATACTGCGCAGTTGAATTCAACCCTGGAAAAACACTGGATAAGCGTAATCAAACAATGCGAAAATTCCTGATTATGCCGATAAGGGCCTACCAGTATTTTTTGAGTCCATTGTTTGGCATTGGCAGTAGCTGTCGACATACGCCGAGTTGTTCGCACTACGCAATCGAAGCAATAGACCAGCATGGGGCACTAAAGGGCTTTTTTCTAGCGGTCAAGCGCCTTTCATGTTGCCATCCCTGGCATGCCGGGGGTTACGATCCAGTACCCGAACCAAAAAATATAAAGAGCGTCGCTGTTAAGCCCTGCTCAGAGTAAAATCGATGGATAACACACGACTATTTCTATTTGCAGCACTAGCCTTTGTGGGAATGCTGCTGTGGCAGCAGTGGCAGCTAGATTATGGCCCGCAACCGGTTAACAACGGCGAAGTTAGCAGCGCTGTTGAGCCTGGCAATGTGGATGATAGTTCTGCGAATATTGTTGATTTACCGGATCAGGCAGATGGTTTGGCGGTAGATTCCTCCAGCACAACGGAAACCACGGTGGCAACGGCTCAGGGAAGATTAATTACTGTCGAAACCGATGTAATAAGCGCCGTGATAGACAGTAAAGGTGGCGTGGTTCGCTCAGTGAAATTGAAAAAATACCCGGTTTCGTTGGAACTTCCTGATCAGGGACTGGAATTAATCCATAGTGATCCCGACTCTGTTCACGTATTGCAAAGCGGTCTTCGAAACCGTAGCAATACCGCACCCACGCACCATAGTATTTATCAAATTACAAAATCAGAATATAACCTTCAGGACGGGGATGACCGCCTGATCGTGCCATTATTATGGGAAGAGGGCGGAATAAAAGTCGTCAAAACCTATGAATTCAAACGCGGTGATTATCTGATCGATGTCAAACACCAGGTTGAAAACAACAGCATTGAAGACTGGCAGGGCAGCCAGTACCGTCAAATTCAACGCACGCGGCCATTAACCAAATCAAGATTATTGATAACCTACACCGGTGCGGTGTACTACAACGAAGAAGTAAAATACGAAAAAGTAGATTTTGACGACATGGAGGACAGTCAGCTAAAGTTAAATTCGCAGGGCGGCTGGATAGCCATGTTACAGCATTACTTTCTAACAGCCTGGATTCCACCGCAAGATGGTACTAATCTGGTTTATTCAATCGCCAATACCAGCCAACAGCCGGCCACCTATACCATCGGTATGCGGTCTGAAAATGCGCTGGTTTCACCGGGAAATAGCACCGAATTCACCAGCCAGGTATTTGTCGGTCCCAAATTAGTGAAACGATTAGAAGAAATTACCCCCGGTCTCGAGTTAACCGTCGATTACGGGGTGTTAACCTTCCTGTCAAAGCCCCTGTACTGGTTATTATCGTTTTATCAAAGCTATGTCGGCAACTGGGGACTGGCCATTATATTGCTGACCATGACAATTAAAGCCGTGTTTTACAAATTATCGGAAACCAGCTACCGCTCAATGGCGAAGATGCGCAAAGTGGGACCGAGGCTAAAAACCCTCAAGGAACGTTATGGTAGTGATCGCCAGAAAATGAATGCGGCGATGATGGAGCTTTATAAAACTGAAAAAATCAATCCGATGGGTGGTTGCCTGCCAATATTGGTGCAAATTCCCGTATTCATCGCCTTATACTGGGCTTTACTCGAGACTGTCGATCTACGTCAGGCACCATTTATTCTGTGGATCCATGATTTGTCGGTAATGGACCCTTATTACGTATTACCGGTAATCATGGGTGTCAGCATGCTGATACAGCAAAAACTCAATCCCGCGCCGCCCGATCCGATACAGGCAAAGGTGATGATGGCCTTGCCGTTCGTTTTTACCTTTTTCTTCGCCTTCTTTCCTGCCGGCCTGGTGCTTTACTGGGTGATCAACAATACCCTGTCGATAGCACAGCAGTGGGTAATCACCAAACGTATCGAAGCCGGGGGCACCTGACCCCCGAATATTTCGGCTCGGGCATAAATAGTAATGCCAGGCAACGACACCATTGCAGCAATCGCGACTCCTCCCGGAATCGGCGGCATTGGTATTGTGCGAATTTCCGGTCCGCAGGCATTAGAAATTGGAAATACTCTCACCGACACCAAACTTCAAAATAATCGAGTCCGATTCAGAAAGTTTTTAGACGCGTCGAAGCGGACGCTCGATCATGGACTTTGTTTTTTTTGCCAGGCGCCGCATTCTTTCAGCGGCGAAGATGTCGTCGAAATACAGGGACACGGCGGGCCTATACTGCTCGACATGTTGCTCGAACGCGTGTGCGAACTCGGAGCCAGGCTGGCTCATGCGGGTGAGTTCTCGCAAAGAGCTTTTTTAAACGGCAAAATTGATCTGGCGCAGGCCGAGTCAATAGCCGATCTAATCGAGTCCGGTAGCCGCGCCGCGGCAAAAGCAGCGATGCGTTCACTGGAAGGCCAGTTTTCAGATCAAATTCACCAGGTGGTCGACGATATTATAGCGCTACGGGCTTATATAGAAGCAGCGCTGGATTTTGCCGAAGAAGAAATAGACTTTCTCGCCGACAATTCAATCGATGATAGGCTCGAGCATTGCCGCAGCAATGTGGAAAAAATTCTTCAGCAAGCCGAACATGGACGAGTGCTTAACGAAGGGCTGACGCTTACTCTGGCAGGCCTGCCCAATGCTGGAAAATCCAGCCTGTTAAATCACCTCGCAGGATACGAAGCGGCTATTGTTACCGAAATCGAGGGTACCACCCGCGATGTGCTGCGCGAACATATCTCACTCAATGGCATCCCGATTCAGGTGAATGACACGGCAGGGCTCCGAGAGTCGGACAATCCGGTTGAAATAGAAGGCATTAGGCGTGCCTGGCAGGAAGTGGATAAATCCGACGCGGTTTTATTATTAGTTGATGCCACGATAGGCCTGAGCACGGGGCATGATCCAATAATCGAGCGACTGAAGAATAACAACTATCATCTCGTTTACACCAAGTCGGATCTGTTGATCGAAAACTCACAAAAGCACCCGGACGCACTTTATATTTCTGCGATTAGTGGTGAAGGCATCGGTCAATTGATTGATGTTATTACCGGCAATTTCTCAAATTACAGTGCGGATGATCAATCGATTATGGCGCGCCGAAGGCATGTAGAGGCGATAAAAAATGCGCACGATTGCCTGAGACAGGCGCAGGCAATATTCAAAGATTCGCAGTCGGGCGAGTTGGTGGCCGAAGACCTGCGACTAGCCCAGCAATATTTGAACGAGATTACCGGGGAATTTACATCGGACGATCTGCTAGGCAATATATTTTCTAAATTTTGTATTGGAAAATAAGCTGTAATTATTGGCCGAATGAATTCGGCCCTACCGACAAAGAGTCGCGCCGCAGCACCAGCATATCGCGAAACTCATCTGGATTCTTAGTGAATGTGAGCTCGCCCGGGAGGGGGAACTTCAAATCATTAAGCCGTGAAAGCCAGAAGCGCAACGCGCCGACACGCAACATTAGTGGCAGCGTCTGGCGTTCCCTGTCATCCAGTGGGCGAAGCCGATGATAAGCCTGTAACAGCGAATCCACCCGTAGGGGATCGAGCTGACCATCGTCAAACAGGCACCAGTCATTCATGATCACCGCCAGATCGTAAATCAGAGTACCGTAACAGGCGTAATCAAAATCGATAATGCCGCCTAATCGATCTCCATCGAATAAAGCGTTATCATGAAATAAATCCGCATGTATCGACCCCTGTGGCAAACTGGTAAAGGGATATTTAAGGTAAATATCGATTTCCTCATGCAGCAATTGGCGATCCGAGTCATCTAATACCGGGTCGAGTTTTTTAGCCATCACTACATACCAGTCCAGCCCGCAGGGATTATTTCGTCTAGCCGCATAGTCATAACCGGCGATATGAAACCGTGCCAGTTCGGCACCGATTAATGCGCAATGATGGGTGGAAGGTGCATTGCAGCTAGTGCCGGGAATGCGATTAATAATCGCCGTCGAGCGTTGATTGAGCCTGGAATAAAGAAAACCCTCGGAATCGCCTACTGGAGCCGCACAGGCAACCTGTTTATCGGCGAGGTGGTGCTGTAAGCCGAGGATATAGCCCAGGGCGGATTCGTTGTGGTGTTCATACAACGTCAGTATGAACTCGCCAGCGGTAGTTTCGACGCTATAATTGGTATTGGTTATCCCGGCGCTGATTCCAGTATGATTAACTAATTCACCAATATTATATCGCTGTAAAAAAACCTTAAGCTGATCTGAATTGACTTTGGTATAAACTGACATTTAAAAATATGTCTTCATAAAATAACGCTATTTGTGCGTGCAAAGATAAATTTCGCATCGGTAAACTCGGAAGCCGTGGCGGCTGTGATATTATCGTGCATCGAATTCGAACGGCGCTAAATTAAGCGCGCATTGTAGCCCAACAAGATGAATCAAGAGAATCGAAAAAAGCTGGTATTGGTAGATGGTAGTTCGTACCTGTTCAGAGCCTACCACGGTTTGCCACCATTGACCCACAACAGACACCCGACCGGTGCAATTTACGGCGTGTTAAATATGCTGCGTAAACTGATCACCGATGAGCAACCAGATAACATAGCGGTTGTGTTTGACGCCAAGGGTAAAACCTTCCGCAACGATATTTATTCCGAGTACAAGGCTAATCGACCGCCGATGCCCGATGATTTGCGCGTGCAAATTGAACCTCTGCATAAAATCATCAAAGCGCAGGGTTTACCCCTGATAGTAATAGATGATGTCGAAGCCGATGATGTGATCGGTACTTTCAGTGTCGAAGCGAGCCGTAATGGTTACAGCGTACTGGTATCGACAGGCGACAAGGATATGGCACAACTGGTGAATACCGATGTGCGCTTAATCAATACGATGAATAATTTTCTCATGACCGAAGCGACGGTGCCGGAAAAGTTTCTGGTCAAACCGAATCAGATTATCGACCTGCTGGCACTGATGGGCGACACTTCGGATAATATTCCTGGTGTACCGAAAGTTGGCCCGAAGACCGCTGCTAAATGGCTGGCAGAATACGACACACTGCAGGGTGTAATGGATCATGCAGATGAAATCAAGGGCAAGGTTGGTGAAAATCTGCGCGAATCGCTCGATTTTCTGCCCATGTCCTACCAGCTCGCTACGATAAAACTGGATTGCGAAACAGGTATCAACATCGAAGATCTGGTGCAAGGTGAGGCAGATATCGAGGCGTTGGCCGGGTATTACCAGCAGTTCGGCTTTAATCGCTGGTTCGAAGAGCTCGATTCAGGCCCGGCAGATAATCAGCCAACCGAAATCTCACCAGGCGGTGACTACGAATGTGTGCTCAGCGAGGAAGCCTTCGAGCGATGGCTCGAAAAGCTACTACAAGTACCTCGATTTGCAGTCGATACGGAAACTACTAGCCTCGATTATATGCAGGCCGAGCTCGTCGGCATTTCGCTGTGCGTTGAAGTAGGCAAAGCCTGCTATATTCCGCTCGCCCATCGTTACGAAGGCGCGCCGCAGCAACTAGATAAAAAAATCGTGTTAAAGGCGTTAAAACCGATATTGGAAAACCCCGCAATAGGCAAGATCGGTCAGAACATCAAATACGATGCGCATATATTCATCGGTGAAGGCATTCAGATGCAGGGTCTGGCCGACGATACCATGCTGCAATCCTATATTCTCAACTCGACCGCGAGCCGCCATAATATGGATGCGCTGGCATTCTACTATCTTGGGCGCGAGACCATACATTACGAGGAAGTTGCAGGAAAAGGCGCCAAACAAATCGGATTCGACCAGGTAGAACTCTCTGAAGCCAGCGATTATGCCGCCGAAGATGCCGATATTACCCTGCAATTAAATGACTGCCTGAGCGAAAAACTGCAGCAGGCGGGCCGACTCAATGAGGTGTATCAGGAAATCGAATTGCCGCTCGTTGAAGTATTGCTAAAACTGGAGCAAAACGGTGTTTTGATCGATCAGGCGATGCTGGAAAAACAGGGCGTCGAAGTTGACCACCAGCTTGGTGAAATTGAAACATCGGTTTATGAGCAGGCCGGGGAAGTATTTAACTTGAGTTCACCCAGGCAAATACAGGCGATTTTGTACGACAAGCTGGAATTGCCCATTTTGCGTAAAACACCGAAGGGGCAGCCTTCTACTGCCGAAGACGTGCTCGAAGAACTGTCGAGTAACTACGAAATACCGCGTTTGATTCTTGAGCACCGCAGCTTAAACAAGTTGAAAACTACCTATATAGACAAGTTACCCAATGAGATTAATATCAAAACGGGACGTGTACATACCTCATATCAACAAGCGGTAGCGGCGACCGGGCGCCTGTCTTCAACCAGCCCGAACCTGCAGAATATTCCGATTCGGACCGCGCGGGGTAGACGCATTCGCGAGGCTTTTATAGCGCAGCCTGGAAAGCGAATACTGGCGCTCGACTACTCGCAGATTGAATTGCGTATTATGGCGCATTTATCGGCTGATGAGTCCCTGCTCAACGCTTTCGAACATGGGCTTGATGTGCACCGGGCTACCGCCGCCGAAGTGTTTGGCAGCAATCTTGATGCAGTCAGCGACGAACAGCGACGTGCGGCAAAAGCAATTAATTTTGGCCTGATCTACGGCATGTCGGCATTCGGCCTGGGCAAGCAGTTGAACATTGGTCGAAACGAGGCACAGCAATACGTAGATACCTATTTTGAGCGCTATCCTGGGGTGCGATCTTATATGGAAGAAACCAAAACCCTGGCGCGCGAACAGGGTTATGTGGAAACAGTTTTCGGTCGTCGACTGCACCTGCCCGATATTAATGCCAGAAATGCCGTGCAGCGCCAATACGCCGAACGTACCGCTATTAATGCGCCGATGCAGGGTACCGCAGCGGATATCATCAAACGCGCAATGATTACCGTGCATCACTGGTTAATCGAAGACGGCGATAGAGCAAAAATGATTATGCAGGTGCACGACGAACTGGTGTTTGAGCTGGACGAAGCCGATGTCGAGCGTTGTCGGCAGAAAATCAGCCAACTAATGACTGGAGCTGCCAGTTTATCGGTGGTATTGGAGGTCGACTCGGGCGTAGGCCTTAACTGGAATGAGGCACACTAGGGGCCGCTAAAAAAGATGCGCAAATTTGCAAATAATAGTCTATATATTAATAAAACGAGTGGAACTTTTACGCTTGATTGAATGTCTTACGATTTAGCGCTATAGCCCAGCGCTATAGTCCGTTCTCCCTCCTATGAGCGGACGCTGATCCGGAAACCCCATCCGGTTCAAACGTTAGTCCCTGGTAGTTTACTGCCAGGGATTTTTTTTGTTATCGATATAGCCCGCGCTGCCCAAATGCGTTTCCCAGGTTCATGCGAAATCCAGCCATTCACTACAACGCAGTTCGAGTAATTCCAGGCCCTGGCGGTTCAGAGTTGAGAGACTGGAAACAGTGTGCCGATCATTTTCGAGTTGCTGTCGTGTTTTCAATATCTCTGCGTTTACTGCTGATCGCGAAAGCTTATCCGACTTGGTAAGCAATATATGAATCTGTAGCTTTACGCCCACCATATCAATCAAAGCCCAGTCGAGCTCACTAATACCACGACGGATGTCGACAACTATCACCAGTCCCTTCAATGCCTCGCGGTCCAGTAAAAAAGATGACAGGACCTGATCCCAGTGGCTACGCATTTTTTTCGGCACCTTAGCAAACCCGTAGCCGGGTAAATCGACCAGCTTTCGCGTCTCGTCAAGAGTGAAAAAATTGATTAGCTGTGTACGACCAGGGGTCTTACTGGTTTTACACAATCCTTTTTGTCCTGTCAGGCAATTGATTGCACTTGATTTACCTGCATTCGATCGGCCCGCAAAAGCGATTTCCAGACCTTCGTCGGGAAGTAACTGGGATAATTCAAATGCGCTGGTGGCAAATTGTGCCTGTCGGAATGAAATACTCATATACTACAATACTAACTCAGGTTGAACGATACGTTGGTGTATGATATACATTCTCGCCCAAAATTCCCTAATCCGATTTAATACCAGGAGACATAATGAAATCGAGCTACATTGGCGCCATTCTAATAGGTTTATCAAGCCTGATGTCATTCGCGCTGTACGCCGCCGATGCCGAAGCAGGTAAAAATAAGAGCGCTTTGTGCGCAGGTTGTCATGGCGCTGATGGCAATAGTGTTAATGGTATATGGCCTATTCTGGCCGGTCAGCATGCTTCATATCTGGTAAAGCAAATTAAAGACTTTAAATCGGCTGAACGTGCCGACCCGGTCATGCAGGGCATGGTCGCAGCACTCGGTGAAGAAGATATCCAGGATATAGCCGCCTACTTCGCAAGCCAGAAAGCCAAACCAGTGGCATTTGACGAAAAACTAATTGGACAGGGGGAAGGTATTTTTCGTGGCGGAATAACCGAAACCTCAGTCGCTGCCTGCATGGCCTGTCACAGCCCTGGCGCCACTGGAAATGGACCTGCAGCTTATCCATCACTCAAAGGTCAACACTCGGAATATTTGATAGCACAAATGAAAAAGTTTCGAGATGGTGCCCGTGCTAATGATCCGGGTAGCATGATGCGCGGCGTAGCAGCTCGCATGTCGGATAAAGAAATAATGGCTGTAGCAGCTTATATTTCTGCTATTCAATAAGATTAATCCGCGGTTAAGCACCGAAGCATTATTCTTCGTGCTCCAATTCAGGTTTCAAGAGGTAATAAATATGTTTAAAAAATGGATACTATTGCTGGTTTCAGGTCTTTTACTCGCAACTTCGGTAGTTGCCCAGCAAGCTTTTAACGAAGGTGTAGATTATCAGCGGATAGATCCGGTGGTTAAAACCTCTAATCCCGATAAAGTAGTGGTGACGGAAGTATTCTGGTACGGTTGCCCGCATTGCTTCCGCTTTGAACCGTTTGTCGAAAAATGGGCCGAATCACTGCCCGACGGGGTTATTTTCGAACAACTTCCATCATCGCTTAATCCAAGTTGGATGGAACATGCTCGCGCATTTTATGCGATGAAAATGATGGGTGTGCAGGAACAATTACATCGCAAATTATTTGATGCAATCCATAATAAACGCCAGCGACTTACCAGTCTTGACACGATCGCTAAATTTGTTGCTGAAAATGGGTTCGATGAAAAGAGTTTCCGCAAGCATTATAATTCCTTTCCGGTAGACTCCCAGGTTCGTAAAAATAAAAAGATCGAGCAACGCTATGGTCATCAGGGGGTACCGGCGGTAGTCGTCAACGGCAAATACCTCACTAATGGTTCGATGGCAGGTAATTATAATCGTTTGATAAAGATTATTGACTATTTGGTTGCTGAAGAATTAAAAAATTAACAGGAAGCAGCATTATTTCCATACCCGATGCGGAAGCTAGTCATTATCCCAGCCTAGTTTTTTTGCCAGACCGGAGCTTCTCCGAGTAAGCTTCCTACAGGCGGCGATGAGGACTCTCTCGCTGCTGTGAATAAGCAATTTGCTGCGCGCACGGGTAACTGCGGTGTAAAGCAACTCGCGACTGACCGCCACACTTTCCTCCTTGTCAGGTAAAACGACGAACACGGCTTCAAATTCTGACCCCTGGGACTTGTGAACCGTGATAGCCCAGGCTGTGACATGGTCGGGTAGGCTATAAATCGGTAATGAGCGGATATTTTGATCTTCATCGCGAAAACAGGCGAGCAGCGTACCACTCTTGTCACGCCATAATAGTCCTGTGTCACCATTAAATAAGTTCAGTTCGTAGTTATTCGCGTTGATCAATATCGGTTTACCATGATACTCGTCGCTTGAACTGAATGAATGTCCGGGGTGAACGTGTTCAGTGATAAGGCGATTTATTTCATCCACGCCATATGGTCCCTGATGGACTGCACAAAGAATTCGGCTGCGGTCAAATTCGTCTAAAGCCCGAGAAACAGTTTGGCTGGTTACTACCCTACGAAAGGAATCGAGCACCCAGTCGGGAATGGAGGTTTTGCTCGAGTTCTCGGGCGGCCTTTGCCAACTCAAAGCAGAAGTCGATTGTTTTAGTAATTCGACAGCCGCGCCTCCATCGCCCTGATTAATTAAATTAGCGAGTAGGCCTATATCGCTGTCCTGACTAAACCGATAACTGTGCGTCAGTAGTGCGACCGAATCAGCAATGGGGCAGGTCGACCCGGCATGCGGTATGTTCTCTTCTGCACAGTCGAGTACTGACGCAAGTACTCGACGCTGCGATGGTGAATAACCGACTTCTCGACCATGGCCAGTAATATCCCCCAGTACATTGCCCGCCGCTACCGAGGCAAGCTGGTCGCGATCACCGAGCAAAATAATGCGCGCATGTGGAGGCAAAGCATCGAATAAGCGATAGCTGAGCGTCAAATCGAGCATCGAGGCTTCATCAATGACCAGACAGTCTAGCGCCAGAGGGTTACTCGCCGAATGCACAAACCGATTATTGCCGTAACCTAGCAGCCGATGAATGGTGCTGGCCTGTTGTGGTATCAAATCACTTAATTTGGAATCAATTATAGAATCTTTTTTTCGCGACTGAATTGACTCCATCAGCCTCGCTGCCGCCTTTCCGGTTGGTGCTGCGAGTTTGATTTGCATACTGGGTTGCTGCGATAGCAATAACGCCAGAATTTTAATAACGGTAGTGGTCTTGCCGGTTCCCGGCCCTCCAGAAATCACTACGAAACGGCGCATCGCGGCGAGGGCAACGGCTAAGGCCTGGGTATTTAAAATCGATTTTTCAGTATGATCCGAAAATAATTGCTTTAGCTGTAATCGCAGAGCATCCGTCTCCAGGTCGGGTAAGAGCTGTAAACGCGAGGAAATTAAGTCAGCAGCGCGGGATTCGTACAGCCAGTAGCGATTTAAATAAAGCCGATGATGTTCCAGTATTAATGGCTTTTCGTCACCAGCGGTTCCAACGCTGGCACTTTCCAGTAAAGACTGTCGCCAAAGCTCCAATTCAATGCCACGGGGCAAGTCATTTTCGGCAATCCGGTCTGAGTTGAATAAAGGCTGACCGACATAATCATCGAGTTCGACACAAACATCGCCATTTTGATTATTTTGACTGACCAGGGCGGCGCTATAGGCTAAAAGGCTATCAACATCGACTGCCGAATGCTCGGCGATAAAGCAGGCAAAGAAATAACTTAAGGGCGAGATTTCACCATTGTCAGTGAGTACTTTGAGTAGCGACTTCATCGTCATCAATTACCGACTGCCCTGGCCGACAATAATGAATCGAGGGCGCTAAGATCAGCGTAGCCAGGTAGATCAAAATAAACCCCATAGAGCGACTGCTGATTGGGCCGCATTGCGCGTATGAACAGATAATAAACGCCGCCAAAATGGCGCTCATATTGATAGTCGGGGATACGAAGCGACAGATATCGATGCAGCGCTACCGAGTACAGCAAGTATTGCAGGTCGTAGCGCCGATCAAGTATTGCGCGTTCGAGTTTATCCGGCGTATAGTCTTCGAGGCGGGCACCAAGATAATTGCTTTTATAATCCGCCAGGTAGTACCTCCCCTGATATTCGAAGACAAGGTCTATCACCCCGGTAATCATGCCGCGAATATCTTCAACTTGCAGCGGTGTTAAATCCGCGCCAGAAATATCCGCCAGCAGGTCGTTTAGTTTATTGATCGCCAGATTGTCGAGCGCAAAATCGAAGGCCAGTTCGTTCAATCTTTGCCGGGTCGAGAGTGCAGACAATGTCAAACCATTATCGTTTAGCGGGCTGAGCATTATTGTTTCCATCCAGTGAGACAGCGTTTTTTGGTAATTGATAGAATCGAGACCGAAGCGAGGGGCATAAAGCGGCAATAGTTTAGCGCACTGCTCTCGTATATCGCCTTGAAAATCGAGGTGTTCCAGTAACGAGTGCAACAACAGGCCGACATGACTGCCCGCAGGAAAATCGAGTATGGAGTCTCCACTGATACCGCGGCTACCGCCGTGTGCCACCTGATGGATATCACGCGTCAGTCCAGTGAAGCTGGTGATATGCCAGTCAGCTGCCAGTTTGCGTTTAAAAGTGGCAGCTTCAAGCTGTTCGTGATTTAGCGAGGTATCGGCTTTTGAATCATTGCTCTGCTGTGGTAATGGAACGATTTCAATCGAGCCTTCACTTGCCTTAACTAGAGTTTCGAGATCTGCACTAATGTCGTCGGCACTATTAAAAGCCCAGGGAAAATTGCTATCCAGATCGTCTGGCGATTGTCCGGAGTGAAGTAAATAACCGAATGCTGTTTTTGGGGGGCGCCCTGGCATCTTACCATCGCCGACATCTCCCCAGGCCAGATAAACCTTTACGCGAGCACGCGTAATGGCGACATAAGCCAGGCGGATATCCTCTGCCAGGCGTTCTTTTTCAGTGATGAAGGTATGTTGTTTATGTTGATGCGAACCGAGATCGATAACCGGGTTATGATTTTCATCATGAAATTGCAATATCGAATCGGCTTTCACCAGTCGTGGTCTACAGTTCCACAGGAAGGGCGCGAATACGACGGGATATTCTAGTCCTTTGCTCTTATGAATCGTGACTATTTTTACCAGCTCTTCGTCATTCTCAAGGCGCAATTCGGTTTCATCCATCGCCTGCTCCGACATTTGAGCCCGGTACCAGGCCAGCAAAGCGTCGAATCCCGGGCTGATACGCGATTGATGTTGCGTCAGTTCGGCCAGATGCAGTAGATTGGTTAGCCGCCGTTCAGCAAAGCTCGATTCGGTGATTCGCTCGCCAATCTCGAGTAGCTGTAGCAACTGCTGAAACATAGCGATAAAACCTTTGTGTAACCAAAGGAGGTGTAGTTTGCGGATTTTTTCGTTCCAGTCCTGCCAGCATGCTTCATCGTCATTAATTTCGGCGATCTGCAGGTAATCCAGATTCAATAACTGGCTGGCGAGCGCAGCTCGTAGTAATCCGCGGTCTGTATAGTGATTGATGGCGGATAATAGATCGTACAGGCCAACAGCTTCGTCACAATCGAACACCTTGTCTTTGCCGATGGTAACCGCCCTGATACCTTTTTCAGCTAATACCCGGCGCAAATTGTCGCCTTCCCTTGCGGTACGCACCAGTATCGCGATGTCACCGCTGATCAGTGGTTTTTTGCCAAGCGTGATACGGCCTTGCGCTCCGCCCTCAATCAGGCGGCCGATTTCCTCGGTGATAGCTCGATTCAGCAGTTCATAGACCTGACGGCTGTTTTGATTTTTCCCATCGTGATTTTGCGGAATCTGCCAGATCGTCAAAGGAGTAACAGTAGAATTGTTATCCAGCAGCGGGGATCCCAGATTTTTTGGCGCGGCCTGCACAGCTGCATAGTTGATCGCCTGCGCGTAGATGAATGGTGCCGGTCTATGGGTGAAGATGTTATTAACTGCATTTACCAGCGTGGGTTCGGAGCGCCAGTTAGTGAGCAGTGAAAAATGTTGTACACCGGCTTCCTGCCTGGCTTTGATATAGGTAAATATATCACCACCGCGAAAGCTGTAAATGGCCTGCTTGGGGTCTCCAATCATGGTCAGGCTGATATTTTCCTGGGCCAAATAAAGCTGTTTGAAAATGCCATACTGGATCGCATCTGTGTCCTGAAACTCATCGATCATCGCTACCGGAAAACGTTTGCGTAGTTGCTGAGCCAATGCTTCCCCGTCTTTCCCCTGCAAGGCTTCGAGCAGCAAGTTCAGTTGGTCCTGGTAGGCAATGCTGCGGTTTTCCTGCTTGATGGTGCGTACGCGTTGTTGCGCAAACCGGTTTGCTTCGACCAGTGCCCGCACTTTAAAGCGGGCCTTTATTTGATCGATGCGGTCGAACACTTGCTGCACAGACACAAAGAAACCCGTTTCAAGATTCGGATCCGTGCCGCGCTTTTTAGCTGTCGACTCTGCTACCAGGGTATCGCTACCCAGGTAGTGAAGCGAATCGGGTATGACGAGGCGGTGGTCTGAGGCAAAGTAGGCGTCCCACTGGTTAAAATACCTGGATAAATTGTCCCTGTGATACGGCAGCTTTTTCGAGCGGCCTAGTGCCGTTGAAGTTTCCAGTAAGCTGAAAATCTCCTGTTTCTGGTTTTTCCAGGCGTTGGCGAGTTCATGTAACGCGCTATCGAGCTGTCGCCAGTCTTGATACAGGGCAATCAGATCTTCATCGATGATCGGCAAAATGGTCGGTTGGTGGACAGTTCGTAGATACTGCTGCGATGCCAGCAATGTTGGCAGGTCGACCAGGCAGGACTGGAATAGATACCAGTCTTCATTAGAAAGGGTATAACTTTGTTTGCGCCACCAGTCTTTTAAAGCCTCATCCCAGAGCGCCATGTCGTCATTCAGTAATGTGGCGTCGAAAGGCTGTCTGCTGGATAACGCATGGTCGGTTAACGCGCGCTGACAAAATCCATGGAGGGTGAAAATTGCTGCCTCGTCCATGCAGCGCAAGGCGAGCCGTAGCCGATTGCATTGTTTTTGTTGGGCTTCGTCATCCATATCCTGCCACTGCGTAAGCAGTAATGATAGAAACTCGTCGTCAACAGGCCCGCGAATGGCCTCAGGGTTATTAAGCAGTTGCAGGGCGTCGTAAATGCGTGCGCGAATCCGACCGCGCAACTCGTCGGTCGCGGCATTGGTAAAGGTCACCAGCAGAATTTCTGCGGGGCTTCGACCCTCGAATATATGCCTCAGGTAGAGGTTGGCAATGGTATAAGTCTTGCCGGTACCGGCACTCGCCTCGATCAGTTTGATACCGCCAAGTGCGACCTCCAGCGTTGTCGAGGCGTCGAGTATTAGCGGGGATTGTGCGCTACTCATACTTCGGCCAAGCAATTAAGTGCCTTCGCATATAGCCGCTCGGCCAGGGCGTAAAATTCAGCACTGGTAAATGGTTCCTGCATGTTGCCGCGTATGGCCAGTTTGATGTAGGCATTATCCTTGTCGCCCGCGCTGTAGTCATTGCCATGCCATTTATTACGCACTGCTTTCTCCGCTTTCTCTGGATTGTCCGCGCAACACCAGGCGTAGCTCGCCTGTTGAAATACCGGCAGCGGGTAACAAAGGCCCTGATAGTATAACTCGCCATAGTCCCGCAACTGATCGGTTGCATCCTGAGAATTAATGTATTCAAATCGCAGATTAGCATCGCGCGTAATCAACAGACTAGAATCATCAGGTTCAAATTGTTCGCTCGCGCAAAGCGCCAGGTGATCGAGCCAAAGCGTGAGTAAATGTTTTCCTTTTAGAGGGCTGCTGCTGAAATGCATTAAACCCTTTCCAGAATAGTAACTACCAACCTGCCCGCTGAGACGTAGATTGTCATCGAGCAGGCGGTCGATTGTACGATTCAAGGCTATATTTCCACGGTAATCCTGCAATGGTATTACCATGGGTTCGAGTTCAGAATGAAGCGCTTGCAGACCGGCGTAAGCTGCGTAGCCGTGAGGCAGTCGCCCCTGTGCCTGTAACTCCTGCGCCCTGGTTTCTCGACCCTGTATTAAATCGCCCGCAATGCGTTGCTTTATACCCCATTTTTCGAGCGAATCGAGCGAAAAGGTCTCTTCGTCTTCTTCCTCTTTATGCGATGTTAACCAGAGGTTTAGCCGACGATTAAAAAAGAATTTTACTGGGTCCTGGAGAAAACGGCGCAGCTCGTCGAGTTTGATATTGCGGTCTTCATCCGGGCTAGCGGTAATAGTCCTGTTTGTCCATGTCTGTGGCGCATCGGTAGCCCTGGCCTGCTGAATTCGATTCGCAATTCGACACCAATAACTGTCATAACTGACGGGATCAGGAAAATAGTTACCGGCCGCAAAAGCCTGCATCGGATGGGTAGTTGTCAGGCTATCGGAGAAACGATCTTCGGGATCGGAACTGGAATCAGAATTATGCTGGTGGTGGCTGTCGATAAAATCGAGTAGTTCTCGCACTAATACCGACGGTTGACGTTCGCTGTTATCCATCAAACTGCGTCCGCAATAACTGATATATAGTGCCTGACGTGCGCAGAGCAATGTTTCTAGCATCAGATATCGATCTTCGTCGCCTTTCGATGGGTCTCCGGGGTGCCAGTTGTTAGTCATTGTGTCAAACTCGATGTGATTGTCACGTCGGGGGAAATCGTCATCATTCATACCCAAAAGGCAGATCACTCGAAACGGTAAGCTACGCATCGGACGCATGCCGCAAAAGGTAATGCCGCCCGAAAATAATCTACCTTGTAATTCCCTGCTGGCCAGTTGTTGTTCCATCCAGTGCAACAGCAAAGCGGGTGAAATAACAACGTTTCCTGCCAGACTCAGATCGTTGATCGCATCGCGAATCGTCTGTAGTCGATTCTCCTTCGTGTTTTTTTCGACAAAAAAATCGTCCAGCATGCGGTTTAATCGACTTTGCCACTCTTCCGCTTTGCAGGGTTTATTGAGTAAATTGCGCCAATACTCCAGGCGTTCAAATAGTAGCCAGAACTTTCCCAAATTTAACGCACGGTCGGCACCGATATCCGCAAGGGGTGCAATGCCATCCCAGAATTTAATTTCACCGAATGCATAGCCGGCAAATATCCGCTGCCGCGCCTGCTGCCAGGTGTTTTCGCTGGTAGCGGGAAGATCTAACGAAGTTTTGTGGTGCCCGTCGATGCCCCAACGCACGCGCGATTCATCGAGAATCGAACGAATGTCGATTAATGCCTGGTCGTCTATATCGAAGCAGTCGCGAATTTCATCGATATCCAGGTAGGCTAGCACTTCGGAACGGCTAAACCGACTTCCCGGTAACTTGAGTAATTGTAAGAATGTCAGCACCAGTGGGTGTTCATCTGCGACGTTGATATCGGATAGATTCCATCTTAGGCTGGGATGATCGTGGTTTTCATTGTTTCGAAATACCGCCTCTATATAAGGTGCGTACTGGCTGATTTCTGGAATCATTACCAGTATGTCTTCAACATTCAGGCTCGGATCCTGATCGAGCACAAGCAGAAGCTGATCCTTTAATACCTGGCACTCTCGCATCGGACTATGGCAAACGTGAATCGATAGCGAGCTGTCGACACCCGGTGTTGCAGGATTGTCGTCAAGGTGAAAAATATTTTGTTGTATATGCTGGAGTAACGTGGAACCTTGCGGTGTCTCGTAAGACTCCGCTTCACAGCTCGGCAGGCCATCGTTTTCGAGTAGACTATCCTGCAAAGCCTGGCCTTGACGGCCCCAGGAAGCTAGCAGGTCGTTACCGGATTCGAAGTATTCCGCCTGTTGTGGGTTTTCCAGGCGTCGTTTTGCAACGGACTTTTTACTTTTCAGGTCAGCCCAGTACTGGTCGGTCGGGCTGTGTTGATAAAGCCTGACGTCAACCTGTTGGGCCAGGGCATGAATGACTTTGATGAACAAACGAGGCAGGCTTGAATGCGCAAACAGGCTGATTCGCTCGGGCAGTTCGCCAGACTCGATATCCGAGCTCAACCGGTTGATTAATTTTTCTATCACGGACACGCGGTGGGTTTGTTGGTGATCGACAATCAGTGCTCGCCAAAGCTGTGCCTGCCAGTCGTCTCCATCCCCTTTTGACCAGCTCAGGATAAGCTCAGGCCGGTAATTCTGGTAACGGTCAAAAACTTCGGCAATGCGAGTTGCCAGTTGCCAGCGTTTTATACCCTTTTGATCTTCTAACAGATAGTGCTGGAGTGTTGCAAACGCTGAGCGCTTCTGCAATTCGGGCAAAAGGCTGAATATTTTCCAGCTTAAAAAATCAACTTGTAACGGGTCGCGCTCTGGCACCCCATTAAGCGTCGAAGCGGCGAGTTGCCAGATCCAGGTAGACGGCAAGGGGTAAATAAAATTGGCTGCGATACCTTGTTGCTGAGCAATTTGCAGGTTAAGCCAACGCGCCATTGCATAGGTTGGAACTACGATTATTTCGCCTGTTAATGGGTCTGACAGCTGCGTTTCGTTGAGGTGAAGACACAAATTCTGCTGTAGCGATTCAACCTGATTTGAGCTGAAAATGGATAAAGTCATTACCTGTTATTTATAATCCTAGGAAACGCAGTTGGGCGCGAAAAAGACGCGTACGATATTGGTGCGCATAGTGAAATCAAATAATTCGTAGTCACCTTATTGGTGATGAGAAGTTATTTGGTTTTGCTTGGTGCGTCAAGAGCGTACGTGGACTTTCGTGATCCAACTGCGTTTCCTAGGATATTTAATGGACGATTGATTGGAACCTGCCGGGATCATTATAAGGGATTAAAGGCTCATTAGATGAGCTATCCACGATGAAGCGGGGAATATGCTGTTGCTGTTGTGAAAATCGAGGGTGAAATATTCGAACTTTTGACTATAATGCGCCCTCTAAGCCTCAATAGAATGCTGTTATTTTTGCATCTGAATTTAGCCATGCTATCCACGAATAAGTCCCCCGCCAATGGTGATCGCCGAATATTCGACGATTCCGAGTATATTTATTATTACGGATACTGGATCCGTTATTATGCACCACTCGAAGACACGCTAAGCAATCGTAAGCGATTAATCGACAGTCTGACTCGGCGTGCTTTTCATCATACCGAAGCCGGTATCAATACACCCGGCCGCAGTCTCGAGCGGGCTCGTGCGGCCTACCAGCAACAGACTGACCCTGAGCGTAAACGCGTCAATGCCGCGATGCTAGCCGGGTCGTTATTTAATCGCGCGACCGATTTGTTCACCTCGATTGTTGATCTCGCCGAACTGGGTGTGAAAGTGAGCGAAAATAATGAATTAATGCGCGAATGCAGCGATTGTTTTGAAGAAGCGCTGTCTCTGGGAAAACAGGTCAAACATCATAGCGGTTTTGAAGGCATCGATGAAATCTGGGGCGAGCCGTTTAAGGCGTTTACCATGTCACCTACCGAATTTTATGAGTCCCGCTTCATCAAAATTGCGCAAAGTATGCGTGATATTGATCTAATCGGTGATCGTATGATTAAGACCTTTTGTTCGAGTGATTTGTTTGCCGATGTCCGAGGCTCAATTATGGCCTATACGGCTGTTGCCAGACGGATCTCAGAAGCCATGAAGAAAGATCCAATAATCTTTCAAACCTGGCCCGAATTTGTCGCGCTGGCAGAGGCGCTTGACACTTTTGAGCCTGATTTACCCGATGATGCAGATCAAATGATGCAAATGAAAACCGGCCAGGGCATGGCCTTATTGAGGGAAGGTAAACGGCTCATCGGCTATATTTCAGGTGCACGAGTGCCAATGCCACTGAGCACCGAACGATATATCGCGAAATGCCGTCGGTACCAGGCTCCTTTGCGTAAGGCTGAATAAAAAATCTGCCCGGCTGTCATCAATCATGCTGTTATTAAACATGCTGCTATCAAACCGATGATACCGGTATCTACCGGTACCATCAGAAAGACCGGTTTACTTTAAAACAGGCATCGAAAATTCAGCCTCAAGACCTTTTTCCTGCCAGCGTGAAGTGACAGTTTTTACTTTAGTATAAAAGCGCATCGCTTCCATGCCGTACTGATTGTGATCGCCAAAAGCCGACGACTTCCAGCCGCCAAAGCTGTGAAATGCGAGTGGCACCGGAATCGGTACGTTGATGCCGACCATTCCAACCTCGACTTTGTCAGCGAAAGTACGAGCCGCCGAACCATTTTGGGTAAAGATAGAAGTGCCGTTGCCATAGGGGTGATCAGTCGCGAGCGCCATGCCTTCTTCAAATGAGCCCGAACGTATAATTTGAAGCACGGGGCCGAATATCTCTTCCTGATAAGACTGCATATCGGGTTTCACCTGATCGATTAGCGATCCGCCGAGGAAATAACCATTTTCGTGACCCTCACAGACGAAATCGCGACCGTCGACAACTAGCGTCGAGCCCTCGTCCTGCGCCATTTGAATATAACCCATTACTTTTTCGCGGTGTTCTTTGGTCACCAGTGGGCCCATTTCGAGGCCGGTATCAAGGCTAGCCCCGATACGCAGGGCTTCGACTCTAGGCTTCAGAATATCGATTAACTGGTCGGCAACTTCGTCGCCAACGCAAACACCGACCGCTATCGCCATGCAGCGTTCACCGGCCGACCCATAGGCTGCTCCCATCAATGCATTAGCGACGTCTTCGAGATCGGCATCTGGCAAAATCAGCATGTGATTTTTGGCTCCACCCATTGCCTGGCAACGTTTACCATTCGCCGACGCCGTGGAGTAAACATATTTTGCTATTGCTGTCGAGCCGACAAAGCTAACCGCCTTGATTCGCTCATCGTTAAGCAGGGTGTCTACCGCTTCCTTGTCACCATTGATAATATTGAATACCCCCGGAGGTCCCCCTGCTTCGAGGAACAGTTCTGCCATACGCAAGGGACAGGATGGGTCTTTCTCGGACGGTTTCATTACCACCGTATTGCCCGTTACGAGCGCCATGTTAGCCATCCACAGTGGAATCATCGCCGGAAAGTTAAACGGCGTAATGCCAGCTACAACGCCCAGTGGTTTACGCATCGAGTAGATATCCATTCCATTCGCGACATTGTCGGAAAATTCACCTTTTTGCTGATGCGGAGCGCCACAGGCAAATTCGGCCACTTCGATACCGCGCAGTACTGACCCCATCGCATCCTCGATTACCTTGCCGTGTTCCCTGGAAACCAGTTCGGCGAGCTCGTGCTGGTGTTCGTATAGCAAATGCACAAATTTAGTCATCACGCGTGAACGCTGTAATACCGACGTAGCCGCCCAGGCTGGAAAGGCTTCTTGAGCTACTGCAATGGCGGCCTCTACTTCTGATTTTGAGGCGAGGGGCACTTCGGCCGCTTTAACACCCAGGCTGGGGTTGAAAATGTCGCCGTAACGGCCGCTGTTACCGCTGACTCTTTCGCCGTTTACGTAATGATATAACTGTGGAAAATTCGAGGTTACGACTTCTGCTGGCTGGCTCATGACTGCTCCATTGTGGTCTACCGGAGGAAAAGGATCGATATTATATATGAGATATTTATGCAATTCTATAGGGTATAATCCACACTCATTCTGCAAAAATACACATTAAAGTTATCTCAAAATGTACGATTGGAACGATTTGCGTTATTTTCTTGAGCTCTCACGCCAGGGGAAGCTGATTAAGGCTGCCGCGCGTCTGCATGTCGACCACACCACAGTAAGTCGGCGCATAGCCTCGTTGGAAACCGAGCTCGATGTGCGTCTGTTCGATAAGTCACCGCGTGGTTACCAACTCACTGATGCCGGTTTACGGCTATTACCGATGGCGGAAAAGATCGAAGCCCAGTCTAATCATCTGTATCAGGATATTTCCGGCAAAGACGCACGGCTAAGTGGTACTGTGCGAGTCGCGACGCCTGAGGCACTCGGCTCGCAGGTAATTGCGCGCCACGTCACCGAGTTTCGCAACAATCACCCGGATATTGAAATCGAACTGGTTGCTGAAACCCGTCGCACAAGTCTGTCGAAGCGCGAGGCCGATATAGCGATTACGTTGGCGCGTCCAGATAGTGGCCGACTGATAAGCTGGAAACTGTGCGATTATCGACTGAAACTTTACGCAGCTCGTGAATATCTCGATACCCATCCAGCAATCAAGTCTCAGGATGATTTGATACAGCATGATTTTGTCAGTTATATCGACGACCTAATCGCAATGCCCGAACTGCGTTTTTTCGAAAACACGATCAAAAATGCCCATGTGGTATTTCGTAGCACTAATGTCAGCGCACAATTCAACGCTATCCTGGACGGTATCGGACTTGGAATGGTGCATTGTTTTATGGCACAGAACGAGAAACGGCTGATTCCGTTGCTGACGGAAAAGATCTGGGTTGATCGAACTTACTGGTTGTTAGTTCATGAAGATTTACGCCAGGTAGCGCGAGTCGATGCCGTGTGCCGGTTTTTGACGCATCTGCTGCGCAATAATGAAGCTCTGATGCTGGGTTAATGCTGGATATCTAAAGTTTTTTACCTCTTAGCACCGATATTCTTCGATACAGGCTATCAGTCGACGCGCCCGATGAGTTGATTGCATCCCCGGCTACTAATTCAATGCGACTAAACCAGCCACGCGGAAACCAGCGACTCATCGCGTTACCATATCGGCGGCTGAAGAAACTGCCCCATAGCCCGCGTAATGCGAGCGGAATAACCGGCACGGGGTCACGTTGTAAGATTTTAATGACACCGGATTTAAACTCTGCCATTTCTCCGGAGTCGGTAATTTTACCTTCGGGGAAAATGCATACCAGCTCATCGTCCTGCAGGGCTTCGCTGATCCGGTTAAAGGCCAGCTTCGTCAACCCGGAATTTTCATTCCCCCCGGCTATTGGAATTGCGTTTGCAGTTTTAAAAATAAACGACAATATCGGCAATTGATAAATACGGTAATACATGACGAAACGGATAGGCCGCTTGATGCTGCCGGCGAGGATTAGTGCGTCAACAAAACTGACGTGGTTACAAATCAGAACAGCGGGCCCGGTCTCCGGTATTTTATCCAGGTCAATCTTATCTACTCGATACACCGTGTGAATCACAAGCCAGATCAACAGGCGCATGATAAATTCGGGTACTAACATGAAGATGAATAGTGCCACCGCCGCATTCATCATCGCCATGATTAAAAACAGGGTGGGTATGGTAATGCCTGCGGCTAAAGCGAATAAACCGTAAGCTGCGGCAACTACCATAAAAATCGCATTCAGTACGTTGTTAGCGGCAATAATACGTGAGCGTTTTTTCAATTCACTACGCTGCTGTATTAACGCATACAGTGGTACGATGTAAATTCCACCAGACACGCCGAGCATAATAATATCGATCATTACTCGCAGATTACTGCCGTCGTCGATAAATACCTCAGGGCCGATTAAAGATGTTCCGTTGGTAATCGACTGATTGAAATAAATATCGACACCAAAAAGGGTCAGGCCCAGAGCACCAATAGGGACTAATCCGATTTCGACGATTCGACCGGACATACGTTCGCAAAGAAAAGAACCCGCGCCAATACCGATAGAAAACATGGCGAGCAGTAATATATAAACCTGCTCGTTGCCTCCCAGTTCATAACGCACGTAGTTGGGTAACTGGGTGATATAAGTCATACCGATAAACCAGAACCATGAGACCCCCATAATTGAGTAAAAAACAGTCCGGTTCTGGCGTGCGTCACGCAGGATATTAAGCGTTTGTTTAGGCAGATTAAAACTGACCTTCAATTCAGGCGCCGCTGGCGCCAGGGTAGGAATTGAGCGACTAGCCCAGTATCCGATAATAGCCACCGATACTACCGCCAGCGAAAGCATACTGGTACCGAGGCCGACGATAAAAACACTGGCTATTAATCCGAGTAGTATTGCCAGGAAAGTACCAAATTCAACCATTGCATTACCACCTACGAGCTCTTCGCTATGCAATGCCTGAGGCAGTAAACTGTATTTGACGGGGCCAAATAATGATGACTGTGTCCCCATTAAAAATAATACAGCTATCAATAACTCGGGGCTTTGCAAATAAAACGCTATCGCTGCAAACAGCATCACTAGTATTTCGAACTGCTTTACGCGTTGGATCAAAAGTGATTTTTCATACTTGTCGGCTAGCTGCCCGGCTATCGGTGAAAACAAAAAAAATGGCAATATAAACAGGCCTGCTGCGATGTTAACCAGGTTGTTACTGGAGCTTTGCGTCATATTTGCAGTTTGAAAGGCGATAAAGATCGTTAACCCATTTTTATAAAGATTATCGTTAAAAGCCCCGAGCAACTGGGTGAGGAAAAACGGCAGGAATCGTCTGCTTTTGAGTAGCTTTATTGAGTCGGGCATAAAGGGTGTTCCTGGTATCTATAAATCTAAACTGCCAGTCGAATTATAGTGTACTACAGATATTCGGTTTGGCTTCGAGAAAGGGAAACGACTGGTAGAGCTAATGGACGGGAAAATTGGCGTCGAAACAGCTGTTGGAGAGGGTAGTACTTTCTGGATGGAGATTGCTACTAATTGACTTTGCGTGGCGGCAGTCCGGTGTGTTGGGTTAGAATTCTACCTTTCATCGGGTGAGATTTTGCACCGTGTTTTCTGGAATAACTGTTTTTTCTCCGAGGACTATGATAATCATCTGCTTTCGAAGGCTGATAACTTGGGATTAATTGTTGCTTGCCATTGCCAATCAAATCCTCTCTTCCCATTTGTTTTAATGCTTCACGCAGTATCGGCCAGTTATCCGGGTCGTGATAACGCAGAAATGCCTTGTGCAATCTGCGCTGTTTATCCCCTTTCGGAGTTGTCACTTCTTCGCCGTCTCTTTTCACCCGCTTTAGTGGGTTTTTGCCGGTGTGGTACATCGCCGTTGCTGTGGCCATCGGCGAGGGGTAAAAATTTTGCACCTGGTCGGCTTTGAAACCATTTTGTTTTAACCAGATTGCGAGGTTCATCATATCTTCATCGCTTGTGCCTGGGTGAGCGGCGATAAAATAGGGAATTAAATATTGCTCTTTGCCTGCTTTCTTTGAGAACTTTTCAAATAGCGCTTTAAATCGATCATAGCTGCCCATGCCTGGTTTCATCATTTTAGACAATGGCCCCTGTTCGGTATGTTCAGGCGCAATTTTCAAATAACCGCCGACGTGATGCGTCACCAGTTCTTCGACGTATTCGGGCGACTCAACCGCCAGGTCGTATCGTAACCCTGAACTGATTAGCACCTTTTTGACACCCGGCAAATTTCTGGCGCGTCGATACAGGCCGATCAAGGCTGAATGATCGGTGTTGAGATTTTCGCATATGCCGGGGTAAACACAGGAAGGTCGGCGGCAGGCGGTTTCGATGGCTTTTGACTTGCAGGCTATTCGATACATATTTGCTGTAGGGCCACCGAGGTCAGACACTACGCCTGTGAATCCGGGAACTGTATCCCTTATTTGTTCGATTTCGCGGATGATCGAATTTTCCGAACGATTTTGAATAATTCTGCCTTCGTGTTCGGTAATCGAACAAAAAGTACAACCGCCAAAACAGCCACGCATGATGTTGATCGAAAACCGAATCATTTCGTAAGCCGGGATTTTTTTGCCCCGATAAATTGGGTGTGGCACGCGGGCGTACTCAAAACCAAAAACGTAGTCCATTTCTTCGGTAGTCAATGGAATCGGCGGTGGATTAAACCAGATTTTTTGCCCACCCTGGTTCTGTACCAGCGCCATGGCATTGCCGGGGTTGGTCTCCAGGTGCAACACACGATTGGCGTGCGCGTATAAAACAGGGTCACGACTGACATCGTTGAACGAGGGTAAGCGAATAACAGTCTTAAGACGTTGCTCTAGTCGTTGCTGCATTTTCTGCAGTTTTCCGCCCAACTCAACTTCGACTGTCTTTATTGGCTTGTCGGCCCCGGCCTTAGCATTATTATCACAAACCGGTTGGTCAATAATCTGGTAAGGGTTGAGCGGTTGCTCCAGGCGTCCGGGCTTGTCGACATTAGTCGAATCGAGAACTCGCCAGTCGGCGGGTAAGTCTTTAATGAAATACGCGCTACCGCGCACATCGGTTATGGCTTCAATATTTTCACCTTGCGACAGGCGATGCGCAATTTCCGTTATCGCTCTTTCACCATTGCCATAAATCAGCATATCGGCTTTGGCATCGGACAGGATTGAGCGGCGAACCTTGTCCTGCCAGTAATCATAATGGGCGATACGTCGTAACGAAGCTTCGATGCCTCCAATCAGGATCGGCACATCGTTAAAAGCCTCTCGGCAACGCTGCGAATAGACAACCGAGCAGCGATCAGGCCTTCTGCCGCCGATATCGTCTGGAGAATAAGCGTCATCCGAACGGATTTTACGATCAGCAGTATAGCGGTTAATCATCGAATCCATATTGCCCGCGGTCACACCAAAAAACAGATTGGGTTTACCCAAAGCCGTGAAAGCTTCGGCCGACTGCCAGTTGGGTTGGTCGATGATTCCAACGCGAAATCCCTGCGCCTCTAGCAAGCGACCAATAATCGCCATACCAAAGCTGGGGTGGTCAACATAGGCGTCGCCGGTAACGATAATAATATCGCAACTATCCCAACCCAATTGATCCATTTCTGCTCGGGAGACCGGCAGAAAAGGCGCAATACCAAAACACTCAGCCCAGTATTGAGGATACTGATTTAATGGTTTGGCTTGATTAGATAGGGAAATTTGCATTAGGTGTTCCGGGCAGATCGCGATTCTACCTGAAACAGAGCATTAGTTGTTGGGATTTTGTAATAGCTATGCAGGTAGTTAATACAGGTAGGGTCGAATTTATTGGCTCTTTTGAATTATGTGTGGGTATTCATCACATGATTATCACCAATTCTGGCGTAATAACCCCCTGATACCGGCTGCGTGAATGTTTGCCAATGC
>CAXMRQ010000226.1:0-11975 GCA_964196115.1 uncultured Gammaproteobacteria bacterium | reverse complement strand
CAGCGTCTGGCAATAGCGCCGTCATGGTTAAAGCTGCAGGTATATACCACTCCCCAAAATCAATGTTTAAATCTCCAACTATCAGGCCATCAGTGCGAGTGCCACAACCGGACGACACATCACATTTCATTTCTGTAGTAGTGCCATCGGCAGTGATGCTAATCTGAATTGGACCACCAGTGTAATTATTGTTCAAGGTTAAACTGTAACTGCCGTCAGCACTCGTAGTGGTATTGCCAACAGTCGCGATCACATCGCCGGAAGCATTTAGTTCTTCAGCTGTTACCGTGCCTCCTTTGACAATACCTTTTGAGGCTGTACCGTTAAGCGATACCCCTGCCACTGTGTTATCTGTTGGAATAACGGTGGTTCCACCGCCACCGCCACCGCAGGCACTAAGCGATGCCAGCATCGAAATCAAAATAAGATGTTTGAAAGTAATCTTGCGCCCAAATATGCTGTTTTTATATATCATGACCCTCTCCTTGATTTTATAGTTCGTTAATACCACTTGTAAAAAATACTAATGTGAGATTATTTATGATCGAGTGTTTGGTTATTTTACCCAGGTTACATTAGCATTCTCTCCATAGAATAACCATACCTTATTCAGGGTAAAATTTTATTTATGAAGGTAGAAATTACAGCATTGGGTATTGCCCAGGTAACCTCCATAGTTCTAAATACCACCTTCAAATGGGGGGTTTGTATCGTTCTAAAGGTCGACTGAGGGCACCTTTGAGGGCTTTAAGGAAGTACTCGCGAATGACCGCTCATGGCCGTTCTCTGACCTTTAATTCTGTTATTTGAAGGTCTGCTTTTGGGTGTAATTAACGAGCGATCAAATAAAAACCCCCTGAGAAGCAGGACTCCACAAGGGGTCTAGGCACATTCAACATATGAGGTATTGAATTAACACTCAGCCATCCTCAGCAAGTGTCATTAAATTATGTCATATTAATCATAGACGGGAATCACCCAAATGGGTCAAATGCAATGCGGGGCTGCTGGAGTAGAAAATCAGAAATCTATATTCCCACGTAGTGCCAAATTCTGTCAGTCACTGTAGATAATCGAATGTCCGCTTGTGGCCGATTTCCGAACAAGTCGGGATATATGTGAATGTCTGGTAATGGTTGATATCAGAAGACTCTAATAAGGAAGTTAAAAAAATTTACTGCCTACACTGCGTCTACATGAGTTTTTCTGGGGAAGTAAAAGACTTACAAAAATATCGTAAGTCATTGATTTAAATGGTGGGCCCGGGAGGACTTGAACCTCCGACCAATGGATTATGAGGTATATGATCAGATGCTTAGGATTAAACCCTGCCCGACCCATAGCCGACCCAATAAATATTCCGTGTCCAGGCTTTATTTAATATTCGTATAACTAATTGATTTTACATTATAAATTGGTGGCTATGCCCTGATTCGAACAGGGGACCCCATCATTATGAGTGATGTGCTCTAACCAGCTGAGCTACATAGCCATTGTGTCTGATTTAACTGTCGGCTGGGTTGCCCAACCAATGGGAGCGCGATTTTCGCTTGAAGGTCGTTCCCTGTCAAGCATTAGACGTTAAAGCGGAAATGCACTACGTCGCCTTCGTACATGACATAGTCCTTGCCTTCGAGACGCCATCGCCCTGCGTCTTTTGCGCCCTGCTCACCTTTGCCGGCGATGAAGTCATCGAAACCGACTACTTCGGCGCGGATAAAGCCTTTTTCAAAGTCGGTATGGATTACACCCGCAGCTTTTGGTGCGGTGTCACCCTGACGGATTGTCCAGGCACGCACTTCCTGTACGCCTGCGGTAAAGTAGGTTTGTAATTTCAACAGGCGGTAACCGGCATGGATAACGCGATCGAGACCGGGTTCATCTAGCCCCAGTTCCTGCAAAAATTCGGCGGCTTCCTCAGCATCGAGTTCGGCGATATCGGCTTCAATTGCGGCGCAAACTGCGACCACTTGAGCGCCTTCAGATTTGACAAGCTCGGTTAAAGCATCCAGATGCGAGTTATTTTCGAAACCATCTTCGGCGACATTGGCTATATACAGGGTTGGCTTTGCGGTAATTAGATGTAAATCCTTCATCCAGTGACGCTGTTGGTCTTCGACCACAAAACTGCGCGCGCTTTGGCCAGCTTCGACATGCGCCTGTATCGCCTGCATAAAGGCGAGTTTGGCTTTCGCGTCTTTGTCGTTCGACTTCGCCATCTTGCTGGCTCGTTCGGTTTGGCGCGCAATCGATTCCATATCCGCTAACAATAATTCGGTATTGATGGTTTCGACGTCGTTTAGCGGATCAATTTTATTGCTAACATGCACGATGTCCGGGTCTTCGAAGCAACGCACGACCTGCGCGATGGCGTCAGTTTCACGAATGTGTCCGAGAAATTGATTGCCCAGGCCCTCGCCCTTCGATGCACCCGCAACCAACCCAGCGATATCGACAAATTCCATGGTGGTAGGGATAGTTTTCTTCGGATTAACTATTTCGGCCAGCTGTTGGAGCCGACTGTCCGGTACTTCGACGATGCCGACGTTCGGATCGATGGTGCAAAACGGATAATTCTCGGCTGCAATACCAGCTTTAGTCAACGAATTAAACAGTGTTGATTTACCGACGTTGGGGAGTCCAACGATGCCGCATTTAAATCCCATAATTGTCTCTTAGGTATGTAGTGCCTGCATCGCTTTATCGATGCGGCCTTCATAAATCCACGGCATTACCGTGAGAGTGTCGCGATTAGCCGATTCAATTTGGTTCAAATCTGTAGTCGATGGTTTGTGCAATACATAGTTGACCACCTGATTACTATCGCCTGGGTGACCGATGCCGACGCGCACGCGAAAAAATTCGCGGCTGTCGAGATGAGCGATGATATCGCGCAAGCCATTGTGGCCGCCGTGGCCACCGCCCTGCTTGATTCGATTGGTGCCGGCAGGTAGATCGAGCTCATCGTGAATCACCAGAATCTGCTCCGGTTCGATTTTGTAGTAGCGCGCCAGTGCTGCCACCGGTTGGCCGCTGCGATTCATGAAAGTTTGTGGCTTTTGCAGGTAGATATCCCTGCCGTGGCTATTGAACTTGCATTCGTCGGCACTAGATCGCTTTTCGAAACGGAAGCTTAGCGATTGATCCGTTGCGATTAAATCGGCCAGCCAGAATCCGGCATTGTGCCGGGAACCAACGTAATCGGCCCCGGGGTTACCGAGGCCGACAATCAATCGAATGTCTGCAGTGAGTGCAGCCATCAGCTGTTACTCTTCGGTAGCTTCGCCACCAGCTTCAGACTCATCAGCAGCACCACCGTCACCCTCACCGGCTTCAGATTCTGGTGCTTCAGGCGCTTCATCTGAAATCTCTTCTTCAGCACGCGTCTTAATAACAGACAGAACACCCAGGTCATGGTCGTCGTGTTCGGTTTCTTCGACGTGAGTCAATGCGACGATTTCAACACCTTCGGGCATTTTGATGTCTGACAAATGTATCGATTCACCGAGATGCAGATTTTCAGCATCGACTTCGAGATATTCGGGCAAATCTTTCGGCAAGGAGATGATTTCGATTTCACTCACCATTTGCGTCATCATGCCGCCATCCATTTTCACACCCGCACATTCATCAGCGTTGAGCACATGAATCGGAACCACGACCCTGATCGGTGTTTTCTTGTCGACGCGGAAAAAGTCCGCATGCAAAACCCGGTTCTTGTATGGGTGACGCTGTAAATCACGCAGGATTACTTCGTCTTTGTGCTTACCCACATTGAGGTCAATGAGCTGCGTATAAATCGCTTCATTTTCAAGCTCGTGACTAAATTTATCGTGGTCAAGGCTGATTGACTGGGGATCACCATCGCCCCCGTATACGACTGCTGGAACCATGTTCGTGCGTCTCAGGCGGCGGCTCGCACCTTTCCCCGAATCTGCACGTGGTTCAGCATTCAGTTGAATATTATCTGACATTGCTATACTCCAAAAATAAAAAAACCGTCTTAATGACGGAGGCCCTCCTTGCGACCAGGAAGGAATTAACGGTCACCTCTTAACAATGACCAAAAAGTTGCCGAAGCAACTATCGTCAATCCATATACAATGAACTGACAGATTCTTCGAAATGGATGCGGCGAATCGTTTCTGCCAGCATCCCGGCGACCGATACCTGTCGAATCTTTGTACAATTCACAGCATCTTCCCGCAAAGGAATGGTATCGGTTACAACCAGCGAATTAAGCACCGAATTTTCCACGTTTTCAATTGCCTTACCGGATAAAACCGGATGCGTACAATAGGCATAAACACCAGTAGCGCCACGCTCTTTCAATGCTTCTGCCGCCTGGCACAAAGTGCCCGCGGTATCGACCATGTCATCGACGATGATGCAGGTTTTACCCTTTACTTCGCCGATGATATTCATCACTTTTGCCATATTCGGCTGCGGGCGACGTTTATCGATGATCGCAAGTTCTGCATCGTCGAGCTGTTTTGCCACCGCTCTGGCACGCACCACACCACCGACGTCGGGTGACACGACAATCATATCCGGATATTTCTGCTTCCAGATATCACCCATTAAAATAGGCGACGCGTAAACATTGTCCACCAGGCATTCAAAAAAGCCCTGGATTTGATCTGCGTGCAAATCAACCGTCAAAACCCTGTCGACACCGACACTGCTAAGCATGTTAGCGACGACCTTGGCAGTAATTGGCACCCGCTGCGATCGTACTCGACGATCCTGCCGTGCATAACCGAAATACGGTATGACTGCGGTGACCCGGTCTGACGATGCCCGCTTTATTGCATCAATCATCACCAACAACTCCATCAGGTTATTGTTGGTCGGCATGCAGGTCGGCTGGATGATAAATACATCCTTGCCGCGAACATTTTCACCGATTTCGACTGAGATTTCGCCGTCACTAAATACCCCCACCGAAGCATCTCCGATAGGGATATCAAGGTTACGCGCTACAGCCCGGGATAACTCGGGATTGGCGTTTCCAGTGAAGACCATTAAATCGTTTGTGGCTACACTAGCAACCATCTGGGTCTCTCGTTTTACAAAAAAATGGCTGGGCCGGCTGGGATCGAACCAACGTATGCCAGGATCAAAACCTGGTGCCTTACCGCTTGGCGACGGCCCATTAAATCTATATTAATCTCGATTTAGCGATGCATTCCGCATTGCTCTATAACCGGGTTTTGGTTCATCGCCTTAACGACAAACGACTTCCACTGCTTTGGCGTGCGAGATTTTACACCCTCCGCCTGTTCCAGGCTATCGAAAGCCGCGAATAGGCAGGCTCCTGTACCGGTCATCCGCGCGGGGCTGAACTGGTTTAGCCAGTTGATTGCCTGTTGTATCTGTGGATACAACTGACAGGATACTTTTTCGCAGACATTACTGCCTGAGCCACGCAGAAAGGCGCGTATTGTGATTGCATCACAATCCCGTGTCAATTCCTCTGAATTAAAAATTTCGGCAGTTGACACCTGTACTCCGGGATCGATTATGACATACCAGGGCTCGGGTAGTTCAATCGGGCTTAACTGTTCGCCGATGCCAGTCGCCCAGGCTGACTCACCCATCACAAATACCGGCAGGTCTGCGCCCAATTCGAGTCCGATTATGGCGAGTTCGGTCAATTTCAACTCCAGCCCCCACAAATGATTCAAAGCCAGCAGGGTGGTAGCAGCATTCGAGCTTCCACCACCTAAGCCACCGCCAAGCGGAATATTTTTCATAATCGATATTTGCACACCTTTTTCTACTCGATAACGACCTTGTAATAGCTGCGCGGCCTTAATCGCCAGGTCTTCATTTTCGGCAACGGGTGTGCGGCTATCGGTTCGGCGTATTGAGCCATCCAGAGTCAAAGTAAATTCCATTTGATCGCACAGGTCGACGAACTGAAAAACCGTTTGTAGCAAATGATAACCATCATCGCGTCTACCGACGATATGCAACATCAGGTTTAGTTTTGCCGGCGACTGGAGCAGCAGGTTAGTCAAATTCGGGGAATATTGTCGGAGAATCATCTTCTGAATGTAATTGCTGCCACCGATCAATGACAATTTTTAAAGACAGATTGCTGTGCTTCAAATACATTTTTCTAGGCAGCCCCTGGCTGGCTGTATCCTGCGCAAAATACTCCAGATAGTTGATCACCCAGTCGTCCTGGCGTAATGACTTTAAGCGACCATCTGATTTTAGATCAAACGTATAGTCTGTCTCAATGAGCGGCAACCCTGTTATCCACGATCTCAAGCCACTGACCGGGATAGACCAGCCGATCACTTTTGTGAACAGAGCTTCGGCTGAGTCATCATAAAAAACCTGTCCATCGGGCAGTGAGAGTTTTATCGGTGGCGCGTCAAAGACGGACAAATTTGATTCGATGCGGAACACCCCCTGTCCGAATGGCGCCTCGATTACGATGACAAAATTACTGTTTTCACGATGCCAGCTAATTCCGACCTGATAGACCTCCTTTTCGACAAAAATTGCCGCTCGTGCATGAATTTCCCAACTATTAAACTGGCTCAGTTGCACCCGACGCTCGGACCATATTTGATAGCTTTCATCGGTAACCGGTTGATCACTAATGCTGCTACAGGCTGCCAGGGCAAATACCAGCCACAGTGAAGCCGCTAAACGCAGAAAATATTTTCTGTCAACAAAGGCCAACTGCAAAACGGGGACGAAATTTGGCACTAATTGCATCGGTGCATGATTTATCAATTTTCGGGTTGGTAGTGGAAAGCGCTAATTGCCAGTGTATTAGCTGCTTTAACTGCTGCGACTATTGTGTAAATTGTTGCATTACTTTCTGTATCAACGGGTCGTCGGGTGTTTTTTTCAGAGCGCGTTGCCATACCTTTCTGGCCTCTTCCTGCGCACCGCTTACCCACAACACCTCGCCCAGGTGAGCTGCAATTTCACTATCGTCAAACCGTGACAGGGCGCTGCGCAGCAATCGAATTGCTTCATCATATTTACCCAGACGATAATTGACCCATCCGAAGCTATCGATGATCGCCGCATCGTCTGGCATGATGTCAATGGCGCGTTTCAGGTAGTCATAAGCCTCCTGATACCGTTTAGTTTGATCCGCCAGAGTGAAACCGAGCGCATTTAATGCGTGCGCATTATTTGGTTCGGTTTTCAATATGGCGCGAATATCATTTTCCAGTATATCAAGACGGCCAATTCGTTCAGCAGACATCGCACGCGCGTATAACAGGTCGGTATTACCGGGTACGATACCCAGGGCCGTGCTATAGACCTCCACGGCCTCCTTATAACGCTTTTCTTTGCGGTATATCTCCCCTTTGGAAAGATAAATACGTACCAGCGAACCATTCGACTGGCTGCCTTTAAGCATAGCGTCCAGGTGATCATGTGCATCGTTAAAGCGCCCTGATTCACTCAGCAGATCAGCGATGCGTAATTTCGCATCAAAAAGATACTCGCCGACATGCACCTGACGGTACCAGTCAATTGCTTTTTGATATAGACCTTTGCCTTCGTTAACCCGACCTAAATAATACTGCGATTCGCCTTCACGCTGATTCATCTTAACCAGCTTGAGCATGTATTTTTCAGCATCGTCAAGACGCCCCGACTCCAGCGACAATAATCCAAGGGTATATAATAAATCTACATCATCTGGAGATGCCTGATGCAGCCTTTCAAATTCGCCCCGTGCTTTTTCGTATTGCTTCACATCGACTAGCAATCGTGCATAAGTCAGGCGCAGTTTCTGGTCATCCGGTCTTGCGAGCACCGCTTTTCGTAAACTGATAACCGCCTCTTCGCGTCGCCCCAACTTTATTAAAACCTTGGCTCTCGCATTGTGCGCACCCTCGACATCCCGATTGGCCAGTGCTTTGTCAAGATACTCCAGAGCCTCTACCGACTGATCGCCCTGAGCGGCCAACATGCCATGTAAGAATTGCGCATGGCCCCGATCCTGATACTTTTGTGCAATTTTGCGGGTGACAGCCAAAACCGTGGCAGTATTATTTTCACGCGCCAGTACACCAAGCAAAGCGTTGAATAGTTGCGCGTCGGATATTTCACTGGTCTGGATCAGTCCATCCAGATATTTAAAGGCTTCGTCGGCTTTGTTTTGACGGATATAAATCGCTGCTATTATCTGGCGCGCCTCGGCCCGATCCGGCGCCAGTTCGATCCATCGTTGCGCTGCCTCGGAAGCAGCCTCCAGATTCTGGCCATATACCGCAACACGTACCGCCCGCTCCGCAAGCGCGGGGCTATTCTGTGATTGAGCGACGCTTAGATAATTCTCTACGGCGATATCTGTGTGGCCACGAAATATTGCGATTTCTGCTACCAGCAAGTGGTAAGCGTCTTCACTAAATGTATTTCCTGCGAATGTTCCAGGATTGATCTGTGCCTGGTCTGACTGAAGTAAGTCGTCATTGCTTAAAGACGAACTTTGCAGGCCAGCACAGGCTGGCAGCACGGACAGGCTGAATATCAGCATATAGGTTTTTAATCTGGCTGAGATTTTCGATGTCATATTTTAGATTTCTGATTGGCAAGATTTCTGATTGGCATATTTCTCTCCTTACTTATTGAGTGTAGCACTCCGTTAGAAAAGCGAGAAGTTTGACGGTATTAAAAAATTACATCTGATATGATCCTCGTAGAAGCAATTTGTTCCTGAGGATAGCATTCTTCTGTATTATAGTTAATGAAGCGTTAGATCAGTCATTCACGACCGAAATGAGTCCGATAAATCGGATTTGTTGCGCAGCGCCTTGTATTTAGTAGATCAATGCTGGAAAATTGCCGGTTAACACGCAACCTCTCGTAACCATGTCCTTACTGTCGCTTGGCATTAATCATCAGACCGCCCCCGTCGATATGCGCGAAAAAGTTGCGTTTGCGCCGGATCAGGTAGGTGAGGCCCTCGACGAACTTAAACAATTGGCCGCAGTAAACGAAACGGTTATCGTTTCAACCTGTAATCGTACTGAAATTTACTGTGATACCAGCACCGACTCAAGCGACAGTATATCTGACTGGCTCTCCAGTTATCATGGCATGAGTTCAGAAATCCTCTCGCCCTACCTGTATAAACATACCGATCAGGAAGTGGCCCGGCATTTATTTAAAGTTGCCTCGGGCCTGGATTCGATGGTATTGGGGGAGCCTCAAATCCTCGGGCAGTTAAAAGACTCCTTCGATCAGGCGCGCAATGGTAAAAGTGTTAACACTATTCTTGGCCGATTATTTCAACACTCTTTTAATGTTGCCAAACGCGTTCGTACGGATACCGAAATAGGCTCGCATCCGGTTTCCGTGGCTTTTGCCGCGGTCAACCTGTCTAAGCAAATATTTGGTAACCTCGGCGAATTACAGGCGTTGCTAATAGGTGCTGGCGAAACCATTGAACTGGTAGCACGCCACCTTCGGAGTCAGAAAATCGGCTCAATAGTGATCGCTAACCGCAGTCTTGATAATGCGGCCAGGTTGGCCAAAGAGGTCGACGCCCTGGCGGTACCTATCAGTGAAGTGCCGAACCAACTAGTAAAAGCAGATATTGTGATTTCATCGACCGCCAGCCAGTTGCCGATTCTTGGCAAAGGCGCTACCGAATCGGCGCTTAAACAACGCAAGCACCGGCCCATATTTATGGTCGATCTGGCTGTTCCGAGAGATATCGAAAGCCAGGTAGGTGATCTGCAGGATATTTATCTGTATACAGTGGACGATTTGAATAACGTAGTTGATAAAAACCAGCGTTCTCGCGAGCTGGCCGCCGAAGCAGCGCGGGAAATAATCAATGTCGAAGTGGTAAATTTTGAGCAGTGGTTGAAAACCCATCAGTCAGCCGATGAAATCAGGCAAATGCGGACTAATGCCGAGACGATTAAGCAGCAATGCATCGAACGCGCTTTGGCCCAATTTCAGCAAGACCACGATGCCGAAAAGGCGTTGCAAAGATTAGCTAATTCACTTACCAATAAAATGCTACATGGCCCCACAATTGAAATGCGCAAGGCGCTTAAATCAGACGACCAGGCTACTATACGATTTTTAAAATCGCTCATTTCTCCGAATTAAATCTGTATGAAACAATCCCTGTTAAACAAGCTCGAGGTTTTGAGTGCAAGGCATGAAGAAATTGCCGCACTGCTGTCTGATATAGAGACGATTAATGATCAGGATAAGTTTCGTAACCTGTCGATGGAATATTCCCAGCTTGAGGAAGTGGTGAAAAATTTTGATGCCTATCAACAGGCTCAACAGGCGCTCGCTTCGGCGCAGGAAATGTTGTCCGAGGATGACGCAGAAATGCGCGAAATGGCAGAAGAAGAAATCAGCGAAAATAACGCGCAAATCGACCAGCTGGAAATCGCCTTACAAAAGCTATTATTACCCAAAGATCCCAATGATAACGCCAACGTATTTCTTGAAATTCGTGCGGGCACAGGTGGCGACGAAGCAGCACTGTTCGCCGGGGATTTGTATCGTATGTATAGTCGCTATGCGGAATCGCGAAAATGGCAACTGGAAATATTAAATAGCAGCGAAGGCGAGCACGGCGGCTACAGGGAAATTATCGCGCGTATTATCGGTCAGGGCGCTTATTCACATTTGAAATTTGAGTCCGGTGCACATCGCGTGCAACGGGTGCCAGAGACAGAATCGCAGGGGCGTGTGCATACCTCGGCGGCGACTGTGGCGATAATTCCCGAAGGTGAAGCAGTGCAGATGATTGAAATTAACCCGGGTGATTTGCGTGTCGATACTTTTCGCGCATCGGGAGCCGGCGGTCAACATGTGAATAAAACCGATTCGGCGATTCGCCTGACCCATCTGCCCACCGGCACGGTGGTCGAATGTCAGGACGAACGCTCTCAACACAAGAACAGGGCGCGCGCAATGTCTTTGCTACAGGCGCGAATCTATGATGCGGAAAAGCAAAAACAGGATAAGGAGCAGGCGGCAGAACGGAAATCACTGGTCGGAGGCGGGGATCGTTCGGAACGAATTCGAACCTATAATTATCCGCAGGGGCGTCTTACCGACCATAGGATTAATCTGACACTGTATAAACTGGAAGAGATTCTGTCAGGCGGACTCGGCCACGTGGTCGAACCTCTGATGCACGAATATCAGGCCGAGCAGTTAGCGAATCTGGCTGAGGATAATCAGGGGTTGGGGCATTAGGCTTTATGACTTTAACCGAACCTGAGCTTTAAATTGACAAACTACTGGCGAGTAAGTTGGCCATCCCTGGCCAAGTGATATCATCAATATTCTGGGGGAGGAATTCGATGATTCTCGCGTTTAAGAATACTCATCGATGATCGGTTTTTACAGTGAAATAGTTGTTAGCTAATGAGTGAACAAGTCGACAGCGCTATCGATTGGGGTATAGAAAGTTGTGCCGGGGTAAGCGATACTCCAAAACTCGATGCCGAAATTCTGCTCGCTCATTGCCTTGGTAAACCACGTAGTTATTTGTATAGCTGGCCCAAAAAACATCTGCATTCTGAAGAATGGCAATGTTTTCAGAAATTGATCAAAAAACGCATCGAACCAACGCCGATAGCCTACCTGCTGGGTGAACGTGAGTTTTATTCACTGACCTTGAAAACCGGTCCCGCCACTTTGATACCGAGACCTGAAACCGAACTACTGGTCGAAACGGCTATGGAGATATTCGACAACGAGTCTGTCGCCGACCTGTTAGAACTCGGCACCGGCACCGGCGCCATTGCTATCGCAGTTAAGTTAAATAGACCCGGTATCAATATTGTGGCAACCGATATCAGTAGCGATTGTCTGGAAATGGCAAAGCAAAACGCGAATGACCACGCTGTCACCATCGACTGGATAAAATCAGACTGGTTTTCGCAAATAGAAACCACCAGGAAATTCGACATAATTGTTTCGAATCCGCCCTATATTCCGGCGGCTCATCC
>CAXMRQ010000225.1:0-25893 GCA_964196115.1 uncultured Gammaproteobacteria bacterium | reverse complement strand
CAGGCGCAGGCCATTCTCGATTTACGACTACACCGACTGACTGGACTTGAGCAAGATAAAATAATTTCAGAGTATCGTGAAATTCTGGGAAAAATAGAAGATTTGCTCGATATCCTGCAACGTGATGAGCGATTGAAAGAGGTGATTCGACTCGAACTGGAAGCCGTTAAAGAACAATTTTCCGATCCGCGTCGCACCGAAATAATTATTGACCATTCCGACTTGACCGTCGAAGATCTGATTAGCGAAGAAGACGTTGTCGTTACCATATCGCATCTTGGTTACGCCAAGGCGCAACCGCTTGAGTCATATTCGGCACAACGTCGAGGTGGAAGAGGTAAGGCAGCGACTAAAGTTAAGGATGAAGATTTTGTTGAACAAATGTTCTCCGCTTCGACACATGACACTTTATTGTGTTTTTCGACGCGCGGTAAAGTTTACTGGCAAAAAGTCTATCAACTGCCGATAGGCAGTAGAACTGCACGTGGTAGGCCGATGGTGAATTTATTGCCACTGGAAGAAAACGAGCGCATTACTGCCATCCTACCGGTGCGAGAATATCCCGAAGATCAATATATCTTTTTTGCCACAGCCTGTGGCAAGGTGAAAAGAACGCCTTTGTCGAGCTTTTCGCGCCCGCGTGCCAATGGCATTATTGCTTTAGACCTGCGTGATGAGGATAGCTTGATCGGCGTTCAGCTAACAGCCGGTGGTTCAGACCTTATGCTGTTTACCAGTACCGGTAAGGGTATTCGTATTGCCGAGGGTAATGTACGCGCGATGGGCCGCACGGCCGCAGGTGTTCGTGGTATCAAGATCAAGAGTAACGACGAAGTCATTTCGCTGATTGCAGTTGAATCGGACGATGGCGAAATACTATTCGCTACTGAACATGGCTACGGTAAGCGTACTCGTGTATCAGACTTCTCGGTGCAGGGACGTGGCGGCCAGGGTGTTATTTCGATCAAAACCTCGAAACGTAATGGTCACGTCGTCGGCGCCATTAAGACAATGGGTGACGAAGAAGTGATGCTAATTAGCAATGCGGGGACATTGGTACGTACACCCGTGGAGGATATTTCGATTCTCGCACGCAATACACAGGGTGTTACTCTGATCCGTCTGGGCGAAAATGAACAACTGGTGCAGATCGAACCAGTGGCGGCCAGCGTAAATGATGATGATTCCGCTGAAAATGATGAAACTCAGGATGATTAATAGCTTAACCCGGAAAATTCATAAATCATGCGCAATTTCACTTGCCTATTGATTCCACAAGAAATAGTTCCTCAGTCGCTCGGAATCATTGATACGAGACTTCTTCGGATATTTCTTTGTGAAATCAATATACTGCGCGATCTTTGCGCAGATTTATGAAATTTCCGGGTTAATTTGCCTGTAACATACGCCCATGAGTGACGAAGCACTGCAAAAACTACGCGATCAGATCGATGCGATCGATGATCAATTACTCGAACTGTTTAATCGCAGGGCGGGTTGTGCAGTTAGTGTCGCGGAAGTCAAAAGGAATGATAGTGATGATTCTAAGGATACGATCAATTTCTTCAGGCCGGATCGCGAGGCGCAGGTCATCCAACGCATTAAGGCGAATAATCAGGGGCCACTCAGTGATGATGAAGTAGGGCGACTGACACGCGAGGTGATGTCTGCCTGCCTGGCCCTGGAGCAACCGCTAAAGATAGCCTACCTCGGACCAGAAGGTACGTTTACGCAAAGCGCAGCGCTCAAACACTTCGGTCACTCGGTTTCAACCATACCGATGAGTAGCATCCCCGATGTATTCAGCTCAGTTGAATCGGGCCATGCTGACTATGGTCTGGTGCCGGTTGAAAATTCAACCGAGGGGGTTATTAGTCACACGCTGGACATGTTTATCGACTCGAGTCTCAAAATAAGCGGCGAGGTCGAAATTAGAATTCATCACCATCTGGCTAATCAGTCGCAAGATGTTTCTGATATTAAACATATATATTCACATCAGCAGTCGCTTGCGCAATGTCGTCATTGGCTCGATCAAAACCTTCCATCTATCGAGCGTATATCGGTGAGTAGTAATGCCGAGGCGGCCCGAATTGCTAGCGAGGATAAAAACGCAGCGGCCATTTGTGGTATTTCAGCGGTGGAAATTTATGGCCTGCAAATCTGTTTCGAAAATATCGAAGATTTATCCGACAATACCACCCGATTCGTGATTATCGGACACCAGGATGTTGAACCCAGTGGTAATGACAAGACTTCCTTACTGATATCTACAAAAAATTATCCTGGGGCCTTGCTAGGATTGCTGCAACCACTGGCAGACAATAATATCAGCATGAATAAAATAGAATCACGCCCGGCACCCGATCGGAAGTGGGAATATATATTCTTCATCGATATAGATGGTCACCAGCAGGCCGATAATGTCAAACAGGCCCTGCAGGAATTGAAACATCAAGCGGCATTATTCAAGGTGCTTGGGTCTTATCCCAAGTCCTCACTTTAACAGGTAAGACCAGTGTCGGTAATAGATTCTGCGCTCGCGCAAGTAAAGCTCCTGCATCCCTATACACCGGGAAAGCCGGTCGAAGAACTCGAACGTGAACTGGGAATTAGTAATGCGATTAAACTTGCCTCTAATGAAAACCCGTTGGGCTGTTCAAATTTGGCCAAACAGGCGATTAATGCCGCGAGTCAGAATATTGAATTATACCCGGACGCGAATGCTTATTATCTGAAGCAAAAGCTGTCCGCTAAACTCGGTGTCGAAGCAGCGCAAATAACCATCGGTAATGGCTCAAATGACGTGCTCGATTTACTAGCCCGGACCTTTCTGAATGAGCAGGTCGAGGCTGTATTCTCTGAGTACGCCTTCCTCGTATATCCGCTGGTAGTTCAAGCCTGTGGCGCGACCGCACGGGTTGCCAAAGCACTGCCGACAGGCAATAAACAGTCATACGGCCACGATTTAAAAGCGATGCTGGCGTTGATTAACGAAAAAACCCGACTCATATTCATCGCCAATCCAAATAACCCGACAGGCACCTGGTTGAATCGGGCCGAACTGAAAGACTTTATCGATCAGGTGCCCGCGCATGTCGCGGTGGTAATTGACGAGGCGTATTTTGAATATGTCGATGAGGCGGATTATCCCGATTCGTTACAGTGGCTTTCTGATTATGCCAATTTAATCGTCACGCGAACTTTCTCAAAAATTTACGGTCTGGCAGGTTTGCGCCTGGGATACGCTGTTAGCAGTCGTGAAATCAGTGATTTACTGAATCGGGTACGACAGCCTTTTAACGCTAATACACTGGCACTGGCTGCGGCCACTGCCAGTCTGGAAGATGATGATTTTGTTGCAGCCAGTCGCCAAAATAACCAGCTTGGATTACAGCAGTTGAGCGAATACCTGGATTCTAAATCAGTCAAATATATCCCATCGGTGGCCAATTTTCTGACAGTCAGATTTGGTGAGCGAAGCAACGAAATTTATCAAAGCCTGCTACAACAAGGAGTTATACTTCGACCGCTGGCTAACTATGGCTTAGCCGAATTTCTACGTGTCACAATCGGGACTCCGCAACAACAGGCAGTATTAATGCAAAAGCTGGATAATTTATTATGATTGATCGACTCGCCATTATCGGTGTCGGATTGATAGGTGCATCGCTGGCGTTGGCATTGAAAAAATCTGCTGCTGTTGGCCATGTGGTAGGTTGTGGGCGTCATCCGGAAAATTTACAAAAGGGGATAGAGCTAGGTGTAATCGATAGTTATACCACCTCAATTGCTGAAGCTGCTAAGGGAGCCGACATAGTGGTGATAGCGACACCACTCGGTGCGATGAAAATGGTTTTTGAGCAAGTTTCTGACGTTATCTCCGACTGCACAATTGTTACCGATGCAGGTAGTGCTAAGGGATCAGTCATCGACACAGCGAAGGCAGCGCTCGGCGACAGAATCGCTCAATTTGTGCCGGGTCATCCAATAGCTGGCGCAGAAAAAAGTGGCGTCGAAGCAGGTCTTGCCAACCTCTATGAAAACCGTCGCGTGATCCTGACACCCACCAACTCGACTGATCCTAATGCAGTGAAAGTAATTCAACAAATGTGGCTTCAATGCGGCGCCAGTGTTGAATTCCTGGAGGTAGAGCACCACGACAAGGTTCTGGCAGCTACTTCTCATTTGCCGCATATGCTGGCTTATTCACTGGTAAATTATCTATCCAATTTGAATGATCACGACGAAATTTTCAAATATGCAGCCGGTGGTTTCCGAGACTTTACCCGAATAGCTTCAAGCGACCCGGTCATGTGGCGTGATGTCTGTATCTCGAATGGCGACGCGCTGGAAAAATTTATAGAGGGTTATAAACAGGAGCTTGACGAGGTATCTAGCGCTATTCGTAATCGGGATTCAGAGCGTCTACTTGAACTGTTCAGTACTGCGAAATCCGAAAGAGATATTCTCATAGGGAATTGTTAATGACCAGTTTTGAATGTCACCCCGGCGGTTCAGTCACTGGCACGATTCGTGTTCCCGGGGATAAGTCCATTTCGCACCGCTCAATCATATTATCGTCAATCGCTGAAGGCGTGAGCCATATTTCAGGTTTTCTACAGGGCGAGGATAGCCTCAATACGCTCAGAGCATTTCAGGCTATGGGTGTTTCAATAGATCGCGACAGTGACAGGGTCCGTGTTGAAGGCGTCGGATTGCACGGATTAAAACAACCCGTAAACGTACTTGATATGGGTAATTCCGGCACTGCCATGCGCCTGCTACTGGGCCTGCTGGCCGGCCAGGCATTCAATGCCACGCTAACTGGCGACGAATCCTTATCAAGCCGGCCGATGAATCGTGTGATTGAACCATTACGTACTATGAATGCCAATATTGATAGTCAGCCAGGCGGAACGGCGCCACTCGCAGTGCATGCCTCGGCTCAATTGAAACCAATTGATTATCGAATGCCGATGGCTTCGGCGCAGGTAAAATCCTGTTTATTGCTCGCCAGCTTATATGTGCAGGGGACTAGCACCATAACCGAGCCAGCACCAACCCGTGACCACACCGAACGCATGCTGCGAGGATTTGGTTGCGAAGTGGTTAGCAATGGCGCAAATATCAGCATCAAAGGTGGGCAGATATTAAAAGCCTGCGACATTGAAGTACCTGCCGATATCTCTTCAGCCGCTTTTTTCCTTGTTGCTGCCAGTATCGCGCCACAATCTGAAGTCATATTGCAACATGTTGGGATTAACCCGACGCGTACAGGCGTAATTGAAATCCTCAAACTAATGGGCGCTGATATTACCCTGCTTAACGAGCGTGTCATTGGTGGCGAACCAGTCGCTGATATCTGTGTACGTAGTGCGGCGTTAAAGGGAATTAAAATACCTGAATCGCTAGTGCCTCTGGCTATCGACGAATTTCCTGTGCTGTTTATTGCAGCAGCCTGTGCTGAAGGCGAAACCGAATTGAGCGGCGCTGAAGAGCTCCGCGTAAAAGAGAGTGATCGTATACAGGTGATGGCGGATGGTTTGACGGCACTGGGTATTCGCGCCGAAGCAAAGGCCGATGGTATAATCATACAGGGTGGCTCAATTGAAGGCGGTGAGGTGGAATCACATGGAGATCATCGGATCGCCATGGCATTTAGTGTCGCGGCATTACGTGCGAATGAAACCATCAGTATCCGGGATTGTGCCAATGTAAATACCTCTTTTCCCGGATTTGTCGATCTGGCCGGGCAGGCTGGAATGAAATTGAGCGCACATGACTGAAAATAAACCTTATATTGTTACTATCGACGGACCCAGTGGTTCGGGTAAAGGTTCGCTTGCGTTGCGGGTAGCAAGAAACCTGGGGTTCCACCTGCTCGACAGTGGTGCTATCTACCGTCTTGCCGCATTAAAATCATTGCAATTGGGTGTCGATCTGGAGCAGGAGGAACGGGTGGTCGATGCACTTCAGAGCCTTGATATCCGTTTCGAAACAGGTGAGGAATTGATTGTTCCATTTCTCGACGGGCAGGACGTTTCATCAGAGATCAGGCAGGAATCGACCGGCAAGGCCGCATCGAAAATTGCGGGCTACGCGGGGTTACGAAAACATTTATTGGCGCTACAGCGAGGCTTTTTTCGGGCACCGGGGCTGGTCGCAGATGGACGTGATATGGGTAGTGTTGTGTTCCCTGACGCCAGATTCAAGTTTTTTTTATATGCTTCGATCGAAATAAGAGCGCTTAGACGTTATAAGCAGTTGATTGGTATGGGAATGTCAGCTAATATTGACGAGTTGCAGGTAGAAATCAGCGAACGTGACGAACGGGATCGAAATCGAACCGAATCGCCACTGGTTCCTGCCACTGATGCAATTATAGTCGACTCGAGTTTACTCGATCTGGAACAGGTAATTGAACTGGTGATGAGTCATATAAACGAGACGATAGAAAGTTAGTCGAATAAGTTTGTTGATTAGATTAGTTGACTAAATTAATCAACCAGGAACGGGTCCTTGTAGACGCACTGTTTGCAGGGTTTTTTTTACTTAACCGTAATAGTGTTAGCCACTAGTCTGTTTACAGGATATTGGGGCTAACAAAATTATAAGCTCTTTTAGGAATTATTCCATGTCAGAAAATTTTGCAGAAATGTTTGAAGAAAGCATTACTCAAATGAATATGCGTATCGGTGAAATTATCACCGGTGAAGTTGTCGATATTAATCGTGACGTTGTTATTGTCAACGCGGGACTCAAGTCAGAAGGTGTGATCCCGGTAGAACAGTTTTATAACGAGGCCGGCGAGCTAGATGTCAATATCGGTGATATTGTCGAAGTCGCACTGGATTCGTTTGAAGATGGTTACGGCGAGTCACGCCTATCGCGTGAAAAAGCCAAGCGCGCTCGCGCCTGGACCAGACTTGAAGAAGCACAGCAAGCAGATGAAATTATTACCGGTCGGTTCACCGGCAAGGTTAAAGGTGGTTTTACTGTCGATATCGGGGAAATCCGAGCCTTCCTGCCGGGATCACTGGTCGATGTGCGTCCGGTTCGCGATACAGCCTATCTCGAAGATAAAGATCTCGAATTCAAAATCATCAAACTCGACCAGAAGCGTAATAATGTTGTCGTTTCACGTCGTGCTGTGGTTGAAAAAGAGTTCAGTGAAGAGCGTGAAAAATTACTCGATACACTAAAGGAAGGTGAGAATGCACGTGGTATCGTCAAGAATCTGACCGACTATGGTGCATTTCTTGACCTCGGTGGAATCGACGGTCTGCTGCACATTACGGATATGGCCTGGAAGCGCGTCAAGCATCCTTCCGAGGTTGTTGAAATAGGTCAGGAAATCGATGTTGTGGTATTGAAGTTCGACCGTGAAAAGAATCGTGTCTCGTTGGGTCTGAAGCAAATGGGCGATGACCCCTGGGCGAACATTATGCGTCGTTACCCCGAAGGTCAGAAATTATTTGGCCATGTTAGCAATATTACCGATTACGGCTGTTTCGTAGAAATTGAAGATGGCGTTGAAGGACTGGTTCATGTCTCTGAGATGGATTGGACTAACAAGAATGTTAATCCGAATAAAGTCGTCACGCTGGGTGATGAAGTCGAAGTGGTTATCCTTGAAATTGACGAAGAACGTCGTCGTATTTCACTTGGAATGAAACAGTGTAAGCAAAACCCCTGGGATGAGTTCGGAGTCACTAATAGCAAGGGTGATATTATCGACGGTAAGATCAAATCAATCACCGATTTCGGTATATTTATCGGTCTCGATGGCAATATCGATGGATTGATTCACCTGACTGATTTGTCGTGGAATAAGCCCGGTGAAGAGGCGGTTCGTGATTATCAAAAAGGACAGGAACTGGAGGCAATGGTTTTGTCTATCGATCCTGAGCGCGAGCGTATATCTCTTGGTATCAAGCAAATTGAAAAGGATCCCTTCGGTAGCTTCATTGCTGACAATCCAAAAGGCAGAATTGTTAATGGTACTGTTATTTCAGTCGATGCAAAGGCGGCTATAGTCGACCTGGGCGATGGCATCGAAGGTTTGCTTCGTGCTTCTGAAATGGCCAATGATCGGGTTGAAGACGCGCGTTCATTCATGAACGAAGGTGATCAAATTGAAGCCAAAATAACCGGTATGGATAGAAAGGGCCGCAGTGTATTCCTGTCGATCAAGGCTAAAGATTCCGATGAAGAGCAGGAAGCCCTGAAAGACTATGCAACCAGTAATGACGCGCAATCTACCACCACTAGTTTTGGTGATTTGTTAAAAGAAAAAATGGATTCCTAGAATCTGATATCATAGGCGGTGAAGCGAAAGCTTTGCCGTTTATGACTGACAATTGGGCATTGTTATGAAAGAACAAGATTATATACCCTCACTGACGAAATCGGACTTGATTGAGAATCTGTCGCGAAATCAGGGACACCTTGCTTATAAGGACGTTGAGCTGGCGGTTAAGAGTTTGATAGAAATGATGAGCAGTGCTTTATCAACCGGGGATCGTATCGAAATAAGGGGTTTCGGTAGTTTTAGTTTACATTACCGGCCACCGAGAACAGGGAGAAACCCAAAATCTGGGGAAAAGGTTGCACTTTCGGGAAAGCATGTTCCTCATTTCAAACCAGGTAAAGAATTACGGGATCGAGCAAATAACCCGAATTAGGCCCGGTAAACTATATTTCGACGAAGTTATAAATTACATTTTAGATAGCCAACGCTGGTCAAATTTATCGTGGATATCTGGCTATTATTGTTAGTCCTCTCTGCCATTTTGATAGGCTGGATCGTCGGCAGATGGTTGCCAATTGGCAATTCCCCTTCCGCTAAACATTCAAAAAACTATTCTGAGTCCTATGTCAAAGGACTTAATTATTTACTCACTGACGATTCAAACAAAGCAATTGAGACTTTCAGCGAACTCATCAAGGTCAATGCGGATACGGTAGAAACGCATGTAGTCCTGGGTAATTTATTGAGATCTAAAGGAGAAGTTGATCGCGCCATAAAGATACACCAAAATTTGCTTGCGAGACCGGATTTAAGCCGAAAGCAACGCAATATGGCGATAGGAGAACTGGCTAACGATTATTTGAAAGCAGGCTTGTTAGACCGCGCGGAAAAGTTGTTTAAGGAGATGATTCAGTTAAAACCGGATGATTTGGGTGCTTATCGGAAATTACTGGATTTGTATATCACCGAAAAATCGTGGGACGAAGCGATTGACTGTGCGCAGTTATTATATGATAGGGGCGATTCCGGCGCCGCCGTTATTTTAAGCCACTGTCATTGTGAATTAGCCGATTCGGCGATGAAAATCGAAAGTAATAAACTAGTTCGTGAAAGTCTGGCTAAAGCACTCGATATAGATCCGACCTGTGTCAGGGCGGCATTATTATTAATCAAACATCACTTAAATTTAAACAGTGTTGGCGCTGCGAAAAAATTATTTCTCCAGTATACGCGCTCTAGTCCCGAATTTATTAATTTGTATATCGCCCCGGCTAAAGAAATTTATGGGATGGGTAAAGAACCCGATGCCTACCAGAATTTTTTGCAGAACCAGTATCAAAAAAATCCATCCACACACCTGGCCATAGCTTTAATTGAATACTATGCCAGCATTAATCAAATTGAAAAGGCGCGCCAGTTCCTGTCAGATGTATTAAAAAAGTCACCATCGTTTGAGGCCTTCGAATTTGCCCTGCGATTTCTGAAATCGGATCCTGCGCATCTATTTGAGACCTGGGAAAGTCTGTCGACCTTTCTGCTGGCCATGCAAAATAAGAAAACCGAATATATATGCTCGTCATGCGGCTACGAAAGTCATGCCATACAGTGGAACTGTCCCAGTTGTCGGAACTGGTCGACGATGAAACCAGTTTAGGAGAAGTTGTGCAAAACGATCCTCGAATTATAGTCGCACTCGATTATGCCGATCAAAAGCAGGCACGCGGCTTTGTCGAAGGGATTAGCCCCGACCTATGCAAGCTAAAAATCGGTAAGGAATTATTTACCCGTAGTGGCCCACAGTTCGTCGAATCTCTGGTAACCAGAGGCTTTGATGTTTTTCTCGATTTAAAATTCCACGATATACCGAATACTGTGCGGAAAGCCGTCTACGCCGCAGCTCAGTTGGGCGTGTGGATGGTGGATGTGCACGCTCTCGGCGGGCAGGCGATGTTAGAGGCAGCACGCGAAGCTGTTGAAATGGTCGGGGTTAATCGACCTTATTTAATTGCGGTGAGCCTGCTTACCAGCATGTCGGCGTCGGATCTGAGGCAACTCGGCATAGAACAGCAACCACAGGAATTTGTCGAACGACTTGCTCGATTGTCGATGGATTCTGGTGTTGACGGTCTGGTTTGCTCTGCACAGGAGGCAAAAGGTCTTCGGCAGAAATTAGGAGACTCGCCTTTGTTAGTGACTCCGGGCATTCGTCCCGCTGGAAGCAACGCAGGCGACCAGCAACGTATTGCGACACCGCAACAGGCAATTGAAGACGGCGCTAGTTATCTGGTAATTGGGCGTCCCATCACCCAGCATGAAAACCCCGTTGAAATGTTGCAGTTAATTAACGCGTCGATTCAGAATTAACCCTGAAATTAATTGATTCATCTAAAAGCGGTTAATCCTTTAAGTAAACTATTAAAACTGATATCGACAACTGCACCTTCAGTGCCGCCTAGAGCTCCACCACCTATTACCATAACAAGAGATAATCTTCAACAATGACAATACTTAGGCATAGAGCCCAATAAGCAAGCCTAAGGCTAACGATTACGAACCGGATTTTAGCCAACTAGTTGCATTGTTCGAGGAGTTTCATTCGTCCCCTTCAACTGAAGTTATTCGAAAGCTTAACGCGTTAGCCGAAAAAGGGTCAATGCAAAGCATGGTTTATATTAGAACCGCGTATAGAGATGGTCGTGGAGTTAAAAAAAATGAAAACTTAGCAGAATCATATTATGTTCGAGCTTTTGAGGCAGAAAATGATATTGCAGGTTACTACTTAGGAAATCTTTATATGAATCAAGGTAGATACCAGGAATCATTTAAAGTTTTAAACAAAAGTGCAAAATATAAGTTTGCTCCCACCCTAAATTCTCTAGGGTATTTGTATTTAAAAGGCTACAGAATAAATAGAGATATCTATAGATCTAGAGTGCTACTTGAAGAGGCATCAAAACTTGGCAATATTTGGGCAAGCCGTAACCTGGCTAGTATATATATGTCAGGTGAATTCGGAATATTTAAAAAATTCTATGGTTACTATCTAATGTGGGTCTCCATTTTGAGGGGAGCAATAATATATTCCAGAAACAATTTGGATGAAAGGATGCTAGGATAATGATCATGATCTGATCGATGGGGTCAGTCTCGATTGATATTCCTTGCCGCGTGAAGTAGTATTGCCGATACCTTAATTGAGCAATCAAAGCAGCCTGTTCTATGGCCCGTCTCCCTCGTTTTGTAATTCCCGGTCAACCGCAACATATCATCGTACGCGGCAATAATCGTGAACCCATATTCTATCGAGAAGAGGATTATCGGTTTTACCTGGAAAAGCTCAAACAGGCCTGTGATAAACACCAATGCGAATTACATGCTTATGTTTTGATGACCAACCATATCCATTTATTATTAACACCTCATACCGAACAGGGTATCGGCAAAATGATACAAATGCTGGGACGATACTATGTACAGTATTTTAATCATGTGAATAATAGGACAGGTACACTCTGGGAAGGCCGATATAAGGCGACATTAATTGACTCCGAACACTATTTGCTGACCTGTTATCGATATATTGAATTAAACCCGGTACGAGCTAACATGGTTGATCACCCATCGGCTTACCCCTGGTCGAGTTATGGTTACAATGGACTGGGTCAAACCGATTTGGTCGTGACACCTCATCAGGAGTATTTACGGTTGGGAACCGAATCTGAGGAAAGGATATTAGCCTACCGGTCGCTCCTTAAAAGCCACATCACAGAGAAAACATTAGCCGAGATCAGAGAGGCTTCGAATAAAGCCTGGGTATTGGGAAGTAGCCGCTTCAAGCAGGAGATTGAACAAAAGCTGAACCGACGCGCGGCACCTTTAGCCAGGGGTGGGGATCGAAAATCTAGTGTTTATCGGAATAATTCGAATATCAATCGAGACTGACCCCATTGAAAACAGTAACGACTGGCAGGATGACAGTTAGTTCTTGAATCGTTACACTATCCCGAGTTTCCCAGTGCTTTTATAAAATTAATTATGGATCCAAACTTTCTCGAATTTGAGCAACCAATCGCCGAACTTCAGGCGAAAATTTCTGAGCTTCGGTATGTCACGGATGACTCGGAAATTAATATTTCTGAAGAGATCTCGACGCTTGAGAAGAAAGCTGAAAATTTGACAGTGAACATTTTCGCCAAACTGACGCCCTGGCAAATTTCGCAATTATCCCGTCATCCGAATCGTCCCTATGCACTGGATTATATCGAACGTATGTTTACCGATTTTGAACATCTGCACGGTGACCGGGTATTCACTAACGATCATCCTATTATAGGGGGTATTGGCAGGCTGAATGGTAAACCGGTAATGGTTATCGGGCAGCAAAAAGGACGCGATACTCGAGAAAAGATTAAGAGAAATTTCGGCATGGTGCGGCCGGAGGGTTATCGCAAAGCATTGCGTTTAATGAAGCTCGCCGAAAAATTTAAGATGCCACTAATCACTCTGATTGACACCCCCGGGGCTTATCCTGGAATTGGCGCCGAAGAGCGAGGCCAGAGCGAAGCCATAGCTCGTAACCTGTATACTCTGGCGGATCTTAAGACACCTGTCATTTGCACCATTATTGGCGAGGGTGGCTCGGGTGGTGCACTTGCGATCTGTGTCGGCGACCGAATCGATATGCTGCAGTATGCGACCTATTCGGTTATATCGCCCGAAGGCTGCGCCTCGATACTGTGGAAAAGTGCCGATAAGGCACCACTTGCAGCGGAAGCTATGGGCATTACCGCATCCCGATTACACGCGCTTAAATTAGTCGATAATATTATTGCCGAACCGCTCGGTGGGGCGCATCGCAATCACGATCAGATTGCCAATACCTTAAAACACAGTTTGATAGAAAATATAGAAACTCTTGAGTCGGTGAGTATTGATAAATTACTCGACCAGAGGTATCAGAAACTAATGAGCTTTGGTCAGTACAAAGAAGGCTAGCCTGCTAGAAAGAACGGCACGGGATACATCTGCCTGTGCACGGTAATTTCATGACATTAAATTCTGTGCTCAGTTCTCAATTAGACGATCAGCTTGAATCAATTCCCAAGTACATCGAACGTGTTGTGCTGGCATTTAGTGGCGGCGTCGATTCCTGTGTATTATTGCATCTGCTTATATCACATTCACGCCCGTTTAATATTCTGCTCTGGCATGTTAATCACGGCATTCAAGATACGGCTGATGAAATGGAAGCTTTCAGCAGGTCAATCGCAAGGCTTTATAATCTGCCTATAGAAGTCAGCCATCTGAATCTGCATGCAAACATGGCAAATTTGGAATCTGAAGCGAGAGAAGCGCGTTACGCTTTGTTCGAGCGGGCATTAACAACTGACGACTGTTTGCTCACTGCGCACCATGCGGACGATCAGGTCGAAACTTTGCTACTTAATATCCTACGCGGCTCCGGTAGTGCCGGACTGAGGGGGATTGCTCCCAACAGGCCTATGGGTGATTCGATATTGTTACGACCGCTTCTCGAAGTTTCGCGTGTCGAAATAACCGACTATGCTTTACATCACAAACTCGAATGGTTTGACGATCCCAGTAATTTATCGCAGCGATTTAACCGCAATTATTTACGTCATGAAGTTATTCCGAGGATAAAAAGTCGCTGGCCTGGATATCTAGATTCGATTCGATCGGTAGTTTCAATACAGGTCGAAACCCAACAGGCACTGGAGGAACTCGCGACACAGGATTACCAACTGGCTCAGCGCCATAGTGAGCAGGAAGTTAGCGACCTGTTATGCCGTAAGACCTTGCAGGAATTGACTCAACCAAGACAGAAAAATTTGATCAGGTACTGGTTGAAAAAATACAATTGCGCAAACTTGCCACAGAGCAAGCTAAATGAACTTATCAGGCAATTAAATGCCAGTGTCGATTCGTTGCCGGTAGTCAGTAGCAGTGGGTATGAAATTCGGACCTATAACCATCACCTGTATATTGTGAAACAGGTGACTGGTGTCCCCGCGGAAAAAACCTATGATTTCAAACACTCGGCTATATTGAAGGTGAACGAAATAAACCTCGAAGTTGATAGAAAAATGATTTTTAAACACCTGATGAAAAAGGACGATGGGCAATCAATCAAAATAAAGTTCCGACTTGGTGAGAGTAAATCGAATGCAGATATTCATCGCCTCAAACGCCTGTTCCAGAAACATAAGATACCACCCTGGAAAAGATCGATAACGCCACAACTATACCTGGATAACGAACTTACTGGTTTGTGGTTTTGAAGGCTCATATCCTGACCATCTTAAACATCAGGGTCGCATAACAATTTACTATATGAAAACGCCAGCAAATAAAGATCAGGTCTTCGCTAAACCGCTTAGCGATGTGAAAGCGTTCGAGTTCAATGAAAAAGTAGCACGTGTTTTTCAGGATATGATTTCCAGGTCGGTTCCCGGTTACGAATTGTTGTTGCATATGATTGGCCTTTACGCCAAAGTTTTTGTACAGGATCGCAGTAATATTTATGATCTGGGATGCTCGTTGGGCGAAGTGAGCAGAATCGTAGCGCAACAAATCCAGCCAATGGATTGCAACATATTTGCTGTAGACAACTCGCCATCTATGATCGAAAAATGTCAACAACAGAATGAATCTAGCCGGATTCAATGGTTATGTGATGATATTCAAAATATTGAGATTATTAATGCGTCGATGGTAGCGCTGAATTTAACCCTGTTGTTTATCCAGCAGGATAAAAGACAGGTACTAATAAATCGAATCGCTCAGGGCCTGAACAAGGGGGGCGTGCTGGTATTGTCCGAAAAAGTGATGTTGTCAGAGGAGCTGGAAAACTCGCGCATGGTACAATTACATCAGGCATTCAAAAAAACACAGGGCTATAGCGATCTTGAAATAAGTCAAAAGCGTACCGCGCTTGAAAATGTACTGATACCTGATGTAGAAAGTGTGCATTGGCAGCGCCTGGAAAAAGCCGGGTTTAGTGAGATATACCAGTGTTTTCGCTGTTTCAATTTCGTTTCTTATCTTGCCATTAAATAATGAATTTCGAGTTATTGTTCGACCAGTTGCGAGATGCTGGATTTAGCAAGTGGGTTAAGCAACTCGAGTCTCGACAAAACAAATGGTTTGTGGATCATGGTGATTTCCCGCGATGGTCTGAAGCCTTGTCGCAGCTGCCCAAAATCGAAAATACCAGGGTGTATCTTGACAGGGACGCTATTACAGTCGACGGCGAGTGCGGCAATCAACAGTTGCTGCACGATTCACTAAAGGGCTTGATGCCGTGGCGCAAAGGACCCTATCAATTTGCCGATATTGTGATCGATACTGAATGGCGATCCGACTTAAAGTGGCAACGAGTATTACCCCACTTAACCGCACTTAAAAATAAACGTGTGCTCGACATTGGATGTGGCAACGGCTACCACTGCTGGAGAATGTTAGATCAATCACCCACCCTGGTTCTTGGCATCGAACCATCGGTTCTGTTTAATCTGCAATTTCAGGCGGTACAAAAATATCTGCAAAGGACTGATATTCATCTTTTGCCGATTGGTGTAGAAGATATGCCTGCCGATATGGGCTGGTTCGACACTGTATTTTCGATGGGTGTATTTTATCACCGTAAAAGCCCGATTGATCATCTCTATCAACTCAAAGGCTTGCTCGCTCCAGGTGGTGAGTTGTGCCTCGAAACACTGGTTATTGATAAATCAGATGGCGAGGTTCTTATACCCGAGGGCCGCTACGCAAGGATGAAAAATGTCTGGTTTCTGCCGAATGTCGAGGAGCTTTCGAAATGGTTAGTTCGCTGTGGTTTTAAAAACGTAAAAATTGTCGATATTAGCGTGACCACTACTGATGAACAGCGATCAACCGACTGGATGCAGTTTGAATCCCTAAGTGACAGCCTGGACGTGAATGACGACAGCTTAACAGTGGAGGGCTTGCCGGCACCCAGGAGGGCGATACTACTGGCAACTAAGCCGTGACGAAAATTTGCCGATTATTCTTCCAGCGGTTGAAATACGACCTGATTTCGTCCATTTTCCTTAGCCAGGTAAACCGCTTTATCAGCGGCAGAAAACAGGGAATCAAATTTGCAATTTTGTTCCGGATCTCGCGTGGTCATTCCAATACTGGCCGAAATACTCAAGTCCTCAGGTTTTAATTCGGAGATGCTAATGCGCAGCTTTTCGGCCTTGTTAAGAGCCAGTTTCTTGTCACAATGACTCATTAAAACCACAAACTCTTCACCCCCGAAACGCGCGACGAGGTCGCTCTCGCGGAAAAAACTATTTAATAAGTTGCCGACCGATTCCAGCACAACATCTCCGACTGCATGTCCGTGGTTATCGTTAATTGATTTAAAATGGTCGAGGTCAATGACTAATATGCTAATAGGATAGTGCTCTCGGTTTGACAGGGCGATAAATTTGGTCGAAAAATCAGTCAGGCTGTGTCGATTATGACACCCAGTTAGTTTGTCAGTGGTGGCGAGCGCAAATAATTCCCGCCGTTGATCATGGATTTTATCTAATAATCGCTTGCTGGTGATTAAGTTGCCCAGGCGTACCAGTAACTCTCGAGCCATAATCGGTTTGGGTATGAAATCGTTAACACCTTTTTCGTATAATGACAGTCGAAGTTCATCGCTGGTATCGCCGGTGATCGCAATAATTGGAATTAAACCTCGCACATCTTTGAGGGAACGAATATTTTCAATTACCTCCTGGCCAGTCATAGAGCCCTCGAGATTAATATCGGTAATCACCAGATCGAACGCATTTTTGTCTGACCCAAAGGAAATTTCATTGTCAAAAAATGACCATGCATTTTCGGCATTACTAAAATGTTCCACCCGGTAACCGGTGTTTTTCAATTCTGATAAAATGACCGCGGCAACTGTTTTACTATCCTCGATAAATAGTATTCTTCCCTCAGAAAAAATTGGGTCGAGATGGGACTCGATAAAATGAGTAATTTGATGAGAAATTTGCTGTTTGTTTAATTTAAAAATAAATTTTTCAACAGGTAGAGATCCAAGCTCCTCCGAATAATTCTGATTACTGGTCAAATATAGTATCGGAGTTTCTTTATTTACTCCTTGTTTTCTACAATGTTCAACAAATTCAGTTCCGTATCCATCTTTTAGTTGATGGCTAATACAAATAAGGTCGTAGGATTGCGAGTCAGCGTATAGCTGTGCATTTTCAACGTTATCACAGATATCACTATCAAATCCCTGATGCCCCAGTATATTGTCAAGAAGAAGGCAATAGACTCGGCTGTTTTCAATAATTAAAGCGCGCATTAGGCTAATTATAGAAGAGGCCGATATTTTTTTCGGTTTTGTTAATTACTGCCGTGTTTCAGGTAGTCGACTTTTGTGTATTTAAAATGCACCGGGTGGGTGAGCCGAAACTCTGTAATTAATTTAAATAATCGATTATTGATTTCAGTTGTGGATTGTCTTGAAATAGTGTTTCTGCTATTGTTTCCGTCCAACCTGGGTTACCAATTCTCTAATTTTCTAAGGTCTATGAGCCGATTCATATTTATTACTGGTGGTGTTGTATCATCACTAGGCAAGGGCATTGCATCTGCCTCACTGGCAGCAATACTGCAAGCGCGGGGACTTAGCGTCACCATGATCAAACTGGATCCGTATATCAACGTCGATCCAGGTACCATGAGCCCTTTTCAACACGGTGAAGTTTATGTGACCGATGACGGCGCCGAAACTGATCTCGATCTAGGTCATTACGAACGTTTCGCCGGGGTTCGTTGTTCACGTGGTAGTAATTATACGACGGGACGTATCTATGAAAACGTTATAGCCAAAGAACGTCGGGGAGATTATCTCGGTGCTACAGTACAGGTAATTCCGCATATTACCGACGAAATTAAACAATCTGTGCTTAATAGTACCAATGGCGCGGACATTGTGCTGGTTGAAATAGGTGGCACAGTCGGCGATATCGAGTCACTACCATTTCTGGAGGCTATCAGGCAGTTGGGCTTCGAACTCGGGCACGATAACGTGCTTTATATGCACTTAACCCTGATACCTTATTTGCCCGCCGCCGGCGAAATCAAAACAAAGCCAACCCAGCACTCAGTGAAGGAGCTACGTTCTATCGGTATTCAACCCGATATATTATTATGCCGAGCAGATCGTGAAATTCCGCTTGAAGAGCGCCGAAAAATTGCGTTATTTACCAATGTCTCTGAAGAAGCAGTTATCTCTGGAGTCGATGTTGATCACATCTACAAAATTCCCAGGGAATTACACGAACAGGGGCTTGATGAAATTGTCGCCAAACGATTTTCCCTTAATCTCCCTCCAGCGGATTTATCCGACTGGGACTGGGTTGTCGAAGCATTAGAGTCACCGGAGCATTCAGTCAATATCGGCTTTGTCGGGAAATATGTCGATCACACCGATGCCTATAAGTCACTCAACGAGGCACTAGTTCATGCAGGGATCCATACTCGAACCAGGGTAAATATCATCAAAATTGATTCGGAATCGATTGAAACCGATGGCATCGAGAGTTTAAAAAACCTGGATGCGATTCTGGTACCTGGAGGATTCGGCAGTCGAGGGATTGAGGGCAAGATAACAACTGCAAACTATGCCCGTACCAATCAGATACCATATCTTGGAATTTGCCTGGGCATGCAGGTTGCGGTAATTGAATTTGCTCGTAATATTCTCGGCCTTGGCAAAGCGCACAGTTCGGAGTTTAATCCAAAAACACCCGACCCCGTGATCGCGCTCATATCTGAATGGCTCGACCAGAATGGTTCGGTCGAAACCCGTGATGAAAATACCGATATGGGAGGCACCATGCGATTGGGAGCCCAGACCTGCAAACTGGTACCGGGTACCGTTTCGCGAAAAGCTTACGGCAGCGAACAAATTGACGAAAGACACCGTCATCGATACGAATTTAACAATAATTATCTCGACAGGTTACAGGAGGCTGGGCTGGTTATTTCGGGTCTTTCTGCCGATAATGAACTGGTTGAAATGGTCGAGTTATCCGACCACCCCTGGTTTGTCGGCTGTCAGTTTCATCCTGAATTTACTTCGCATCCGCGCGAAGGTCATCCCTTGTTCAACAGCTTTATTTCTGCTGCGCTAGATTATAAGCAGGCGAAAAATCTATGAAACTCTGCGATTTCGAAGTAGGGCTGGATAAACCGCTTTTCCTGATGGCTGGGCCCTGCGTTATCGAATCCGAACAATTGGCGCTTGATACCGCCGGTGAGTTACGCGATATCTGTAAAAAGTTATCGATTCCGTTTATATACAAGTCTTCATTTGACAAGGCCAATCGATCGAGTTCGGCGAGTTTCCGTGGTTTGGGCATCGAGAAAGGCCTGGCTATACTGGAAAAGGTCCGTAAGCAAATACAGGTGCCAGTCGTTACCGATGTGCATGAAGATACACCGCTGGAAGAGGTGGCGAGTGTTGTCGACGTATTGCAAACACCTGCATTTTTATGTCGGCAAACCAATTTTATTCAGAATGTCGCGCGTCAGCAAAAACCGGTGAACATTAAAAAAGGCCAGTTTCTTTCCCCCTGGGATATGCAACAGGTAGTTAACAAGGCCCGCGACGCAGGTAATCAGCACATTATGGTTTGCGAACGCGGCGCCAGTTTTGGCTATAATAATCTAGTCTCTGATATGCGTTCACTCGCTGTTATGCGCAATACGGGTTGCCCGGTGGTATTCGACGCTACTCATTCGGTTCAATTACCCGGTGGCCAGGGCAATGTCTCTGGAGGCCAACGTGAGTTTGTTCCGGTACTTGCCCGAGCGGCTGTAGCTGCGGGTGTCGCAGGTCTATTCATGGAAACCCATCCCGATCCCAGTAAAGCGCTTAGCGATGGCCCCAATGCCTGGCCCCTGTCCGAGATGAGCTCACTACTTGCGGTGTTGAAGTCGCTCGATGCGGTGATCAAGTCGTCGCCGATGCATGAACAGGCACTACTGACTTAATCAAAAAAAACAGGATATCCATGACTAGCATTAGCAAGATACTTGGACGCGAAATTCTCGATTCAAGGGGAAACCCAACAGTCGAAGCCGAAGTTACACTCTCAACTGGTGTTATGGGCAGGGCTGCGGCACCATCAGGGGCATCGACGGGTGAACGTGAGGCTATCGAGTTACGCGATAATGATAAAAACCGTTATTTGGGTAAGGGCGTAACAAAAGCTGTAGGACACATCAATAACGAGTTAGCCAGGCTGGTAACGGGTATGGATTGCGATGATCAGGCGAGTCTTGACCAGGCAATGATCGACCTTGATGGCACCGATAATAAAAGCAAACTGGGGGCTAACGCATTACTCGCAGTATCGCTAGCGAACGCTCAGGCCGCCGCTACACAGGCACAGCAGCCACTTTATCGGTATTTAGGCGGTGAAACGGCAAGTACACTACCAGTGCCAATGATGAATATCATTAATGGTGGTGCGCATGCTAATAACAGTGTCGATTTGCAGGAGTTTATGGTGTTACCGGTAGGTGCTCCCAATTTTTCCGAATCACTACGCTATGGTGTCGAAGTTTTTCATGCTCTAAAGTCTGTATTGAATAAAAAAGGCTTGAACACAGCGGTAGGTGACGAGGGTGGTTTCGCCCCGGATTTATCATCTAACGAAGAAGCCATCGAAGTAATACTTGAGGCAATTCATCAAGCCGGTTTTAACGCAGGCAGTGATATTTGTCTGGGACTCGATGTCGCCAGTTCCGAATTTTACGAAAATGGGAAATATGTTCTGGCCTCTGAAAATAAGTCATTTGATGCCAGCGAGTTTACCGAATATCTGGCAGGCTGGGTTGATCTATACCCGATTATCAGCATAGAAGACGGCATGGATGAAAGCGACTGGGAAGGCTGGGATATACTCACTAAAAAGTTAGGCGATCAGATTCAATTGGTCGGCGACGATCTGTTTGTCACCAATACCAGTATTTTTTCGCGAGGTATCGAAAATAATATCGCTAATTCGATATTGATTAAATTCAACCAGATAGGGACTCTGACTGAAACCCTCAATGCAATATCGATGGCTCACGGCGCTGGCTACACGACTGTTATTTCGCATCGGTCGGGGGAAACTGAAGACGTCACTATCGCTGACCTGGCGGTTGCGACAAGTGCCGGACAAATTAAAACCGGATCACTCTCACGATCTGACAGGGTCGCAAAATATAATCAATTGCTGCGCATAGAATCTCAGCTCGGAAGCTCTGCTATTTACCCGGGTAAATCTGCATTTCGCAATTTGTAGTTATTCAGTTGCTCTGAAGAGTCAATGAAAATCCTGATCGGCCTACTCATTCTCATACTCGTTGGGCTGCAGTACAAATTATGGCTCGGCGACGGTAGCCTGTCCGAAGTAGTGCAGTTATCCAGAGAACTCGATATACAGAAAGAAAAACTTCGCCTGCTGGAAGAAAGAAACAAAATACTAGAGGCGCAGGTGCTGGATTTACAAAACGGTCTCGACGCCTTCGAAGAAAAGGCGCGTAATGATCTCGGCATGATAAAACAGGGTGAAACTTTTATTCAGCTCATCCCTCCAAAGGATGGCGATTCAAATGGTCAATAAATCCAGACCGATATGGGCAATCGTGCCAGCTTCGGGGCTCGGTGCGCGAATGCAGGGGCGGGTGCCAAAACAATACTTGCCGCTCTGCGACAAATCGATTCTCGAACATACGCTCGACAGGCTATTGTCATTTAAGCATATCGTCGGCGTAATACTGGTTTTACGGGCGGAAGATAAAGTCTGGTCCAGGTTAAATTACCAGTCACAAAAACCTTTGATAATTGCTGCAGGAGGCGAAGAACGACAAGATTCGGTATTTAATGGCTTGCTCAAATTATTCGAAATCGAAGCAGGTGATTCATATGTAATGATACACGACGCTGTTCGACCACTGGTTTCGCATCAGGATCTGGATAAACTGATAGCCTCGGCGAAACAAAATACTGCTGGAGCTATCCTGGCTGTACCGGTCACCGACACGTTAAAAAGACAGGATGAAGATGTTAATATTGCCGAGACAGTTGCCCGGGACGGTCTTTGGCGAGCGTTTACACCTCAGTTATTCAAGTCAGATTTGTTATTACAGGCATATAAATACGTCAGGGAAAATAGATTGCAGATTACTGATGATGCCGCGTCTATTGAGGCCCTGGGCATGAGGCCGAGTATAGTCGAATGTAGTTCGTTAAATATTAAGATTACTCATCCGCAGGATCTGGATTTAGCGACCCAGATACTGCTAAAGCAACAAACTCAAGCTAACCAATAACTTCAGTTGTTGAACTCAAACCAGCGCTATCAGCAGTATCACAAATAAAATGACTACCGCCAGCGGCACAACAAACCCCATCCAGTCTTTTGTACTGCCCTTGGGTGAATTTTTGATCGCATGCATGGCTCTAGGAAAAACCATAAACAACATCGCAATCAGTAATAATGCCGAACCTATTTTTAGCCAGTCCATAATTATCTACCAGTCAATAAATAAGCCCCGAAATCGGGGCTTACTGGTAATTTATAAGCGGGTAACTTAAAAATAGCGACCTGCTTCTAATCGTCGCCTAGAGCACCAAGCAAATGCAACAGGGCGGTGAACATGTTTAATATGGACAGAAATAATCCAGCGGTTGCCATGATGTAATTAGTCTCACCACCGTGGATCAGGGCAGAAGTCTGAAATAATATCAAACCGGCCATGATCATCACGACTGCGGCGTTAACAGCAAGAAATAATGCGGGCATCGCAAAAAAGATATTTAAAATCGCGGCGCCGATCACGACTAGCAGTCCAACCATTAAAAAACCACCCATGAAACTGAAATCCTTACGGGTTGTCAGGGCGTACCCGGACAGGCCCAGGAATATAGCGCCGGTACCGCCGAGAGCGGTCGTAACGATACTGGGATTAACCGCAAGATAGTGACTGATTAAAGGTCCCAGTCCAAATCCTAGCAGGCCCGTAATACCAAATATAACTGGAATTCCGGTCGCTGAGTTAGCGGTTCTGGGTAGTACGAACCAGAGCAGGCCAATGCCAACCAGGGTCGCTACGAATGCAGTGCCAAATGAAGCCTGCATAACAATGCTCATGAATGCGGTAACCGCACTGAACATCAGGGTCATTGATAATAAAATATAAGTATTTTTTATCAGTTTGTTAGTTTGCAGGATCGCTCCTTCGGGGCGAGCTACAGCTGTATTCATTTGCATTGCTATCTCCAATAAATTAGACAATCTTTTGACTGACTTGCGCCATTTTAAGTTCCAGCACCTATGATATCAAGTGAATATAAACCCTAATTAATTAAGGTTAATCTATTGCTTTACAGGTAATCACACAAGTCGACACATTGTTATTAAAATGGGGTTGGAGAATTTGTTTTCAAGGTATTAATTTTTTTGACAAAATCATGATGACTCTATGCGGCAAATGCTTATAATACGCCAGCTATCGCGTCGGGCAGTCTATGCCCGTATGATAGACACTATAAACACAAATACTGGAGAGCTGGCAGAGCGGCCGAATGCGGCGGTCTTGAAAACCGTTGAGGAGAAATCCTCCGGGGGTTCGAATCCCTCGCTCTCCGCCATGATTAAGCCTTAACTGATTGATAGTTAAGGTTCTTTTGTTTATTTTTTAATATTTACCCACCAATTTACCCACCACATTGCTTTTGCTGCCAGCTTACTAAGGCGAAATTTATGATTCGACTGACAGCATGCCAGCTTTACTCTAAGCAGACGTTCATCGTGTAATCGGGAACTAGTGCTTTCGGCACTATGCGGACATTACCAATTACTGGGGACACAGGTTAATCGACGGGTCTTCTGTTTTTAAAAAAGCGATTACTTGTTGGCGCTGTACGGCGTTGTCAATTTTTCCAGTTTGAGCCATAACACTTACCACTATCCTACCAGGGTCTGTGAACCATACGTCTAGCGTATTTTCATCCCAGACAACGCCATAATTCTTTAATTCAGCCGAATAATACGCTTCATAACCTTCGGCACTACCAGCTTTCCGACCAAACAGCCCACCAAGACTCGGTCCCTCCTTGTTGCAGGTAAATGCATGACAACCGATGCAATGCCCGATGAAGTAATCCCTCCCGTTGCTGACATCATCTGCGCGCGCGTCGGATAGGCTGAACAGGAGTATTATGAAAAGGGATTTAGTAAGAACTCTTAATTTCATTGTGTCCTCCTTTCCTCGACAGTACGGTAATAAATAGAAATTATAAACTGCTTCTATTTTTGACTAACGCCCAAAGCTAGCTATTTGGGTGGATTAGAATATCCGCACTGTGAGCTAGCACCTGGCATTTTATACCCACTAAATCAATCGCACCATCATCCGCTTCCTGTAAGCAGACACTGAAACGCGTAGGCTGAGCTTCGTACTTCGGCACACTGCAGACCTTGGTCCAGGTCTGTGAGAATCGCTGCAAAGTGCCATTTGCTGACTTTGATTTAGCTATCCTATAAATTTCCCCTTCATACCCTTATCGAGAAAAACATCCTATTAGCTGAAAAACGCGGTTATACTAAATTATTTATAGGCTAACTATACGTTGTTTTTGAGATATTATTATTAGCTCCAGGTTGTTTAGACTAAAGCCAGTTTAGCGAGGCTTATTAACTTTGCTAGGTGTGATTGACCAGTCATTTACGACTAATGGGTACCCTCTTTTCTTCTCTGCCTGATCGGAGATGGATGCGTAATAACAATATCTGTTCAGATTAATTCTATAAAACCCGTAGTATAGCCCTTTATCTCCTTTTCATAGCCCATGCAAAAGAAGAGTTCCACAAAAATACTAAATATTTCTTTTGGTTTTAGATTAAACATTTGCTCCAAACTGGATCCAATCTGTGCAACAGGTATTGTTTGTTCGTTAAATTGAAATTCTCTGGCAAGATATTTAAATGAGTTAATAACCACACTACAACTACCAGGCTCCAGTTCCTTCTTAGTGCTTAAGAAATGCTCTATTGTTTCCTGGAAACCACGGGCTATTATTGAATGCTGAAGCAAGTGCAATAAAATCTCATAATCACTATCAATAAGAGAAGCATGCATTGAATCCAACCATTCTTTCTCGACCCCTTTCAGCGAAAAAACCGAAACATGTGGATCAAACACAAAATTAGAAATTTGTTGCTGCATGGGTGCTGTTTGGCCTTGATACACACCATTTCTAGCTACAGAAATATTGTTTTTAGACGTAAGAGATAGTTCTGCAATAGCATGCGATAGTAAACAGTTAGGCATTTTTGAGAGCGTTATATTTTCATCATCAATTTTCTCACGATCTTTCTCATGTTGAAGTCTAGGCAATAGTCCGCAAACATGGGTGACATTGTCCGCCTTATCAAAAGCTACCTTAATATACGCATTTTTTTTCTCAAATAGAGGCATATATTTCTTTTTAAAATAACACTCAAAATCAGGACTGGAGCAGATAAATATGCCACCATCAAACTCCAATTTCTTTAGCACTTCCAATGCCTGCAAGACAAAAAAGT
>CAXMRQ010000224.1:0-7646 GCA_964196115.1 uncultured Gammaproteobacteria bacterium | reverse complement strand
TACCGGTTGTTTTCTGGCTTCGGGACTGACGAATTTTCCATCCCAACCTGGATCGATCACTTTTATGCGCTTTTCCAGCGGAGGATGTGTCGCAAATAACGACTGCCAAAAACTACCCAGACCATTCGCAAAGTAGGCGTGGCTATATTGGGGGGCCGCAGTGGCTTCGAGGTACGAACCGAAAGCTGATCCGCCAATTTTTTTCAGGGCTCCCGCGATACTGTCTTTATTTCGTGTGAACTGAACCGCGGAGGAGTCGGCAAGATACTCGCGCTGCCGGCTGATAACGGCTTTTATCCATTGCCCAAAAAAAGTCCCCGCATAACCTATAACCACCAAACCTGCACCCAGCACGACGATTACGATGATACCGCCACCGCCCTTTCTGCTGCGGGATCTACCGGCGAAACGCAATGACCTCAATATGAAATAGCCAATCGTACCGACCAGTAATATGCCATGCAATACACCGATTAATCGAATATTGAGTCGCATGTCACCATTGAAAATATGGCTGAATTCGTGCGCGATTACACCCTGTAGTTCTTCCCGACTTAACTGTGTTAGCGCCCCGCGCGTGACGCCAATTACCGCAGTGGCGGGTGACTGGCCCGCAGCAAAAGCGTTTATCGAGTCTTCATCTAGTAGATAAACCTGGGGAATTGGCATTCCGGCTGCAATCGACATTTCTTCGACCACATTGAGTAGCTGTCTCTGCTGCAGATCGTTGGTACTTTGTGGCACTAACCTGCCACCGAGCATTTCAGCTACGGCGGGACCACCTTTGGACAGGGACATGGTTTTATACAAGCTACCACCCACTATCAGCAGACCTACGCCAACTGCGACCCCGACAAATCCGGTCAGGTCAAAGTAGATTTGTAGCTCAGAGATCGAAAATACGAAATAACCCGTTTTCGTATAGGCTATGACAGCAAGTAGCAACAGATTAGTCAAAAACACTAACCCCGCGACCGCGAGGACAAACAGCAAAATCATCCAGACGGTATTTCTACGCGCTTTATCCTGTGCTTCGAAAAAGTTCATCCGCTATGTATCTAATACGGCTAATACTAGACGCTAGAATGATATTTTCGGGGCTTCCTGAATTGCTGCGCTATCTTCGAACTCAAGTAACGTCGCATCTTTCGCATGACCAAACATACCGGCAAATATATTTTGCGGGAAGGATTGTTTGTAGACATTGTATTCCATCACCTGATCATTAAATGCCTGCCGGGCAAACGCAACCTTGTTCTCCGTGCTGGTCAATTCTTCGGTGAGCTGCATCATGTTCTGATTGGCTTTCAAATCCGGATAAGCCTCCACCAATACATTAAAACGGCCTAGTGCGCCGGCGAGATTACCTTCCGCCTGTCCCAGGTTTTGCATGGTAGCGGCGTCTCCGGGATTATTCTGTGCGGCAGAAAGATTATCAGATGCCGAGTTACGCGCCTTGATAACTGCATCGAGCGTCTCGCGCTCGTGCTTGAGATAGCCCTTTGCGGTTTCGACCAGATTGGGAATCAGGTCGTAACGGCGTTTCAGTTGTACTTCAATTTGCGAGAATGCATTTTTAAACCGATTGCTTAATGCCACCAGAGTATTGAAGATTGAGATGACATAAATCACCAGGGCACCAATGATTACCAGGGTGATAATGGTCGATATTTCCATATTGCCTCCAGTTAAGCGTATTGCAATAAATTAGATTCGTCTAAGCATAGCAAACTATACAAGATGCGCTCGTATTTGCCACCTTATGCGACCATAGTGACCATAGTGACCATAGTGACCAACATCTGTACCTATTTACGGATTAAACAACCAGTCCTCCGGGCCACCATTATCGGGTCTAAAATAACAAATCATGCGCCCACCCTCGGTGGCACTAGCGCCGCTTTGCCAGGGTGCCATGCCGTGTAGCGCTAGTCGGTGAACCAGATAAGACTCGCCCGGTGTGGCGTAAATTTCTACTCGCTTGCAACTCGAGAATATCTTGCGACGAACTTCGTGGTAAACCTCGGTGATATCCGTCTCACCCCAGCGATCTACAGGCAGGTCTCGAAATACTTCGGCGAAGGTCTCGCGGATCACTTCGTGCGATCCTTCCCAGACGACAATCGGTGAGGCGCCCGAGCCGAAATCAACCATCGGAATACCCAGAATAAAACCATGATATTCGCGTAAGTGCCTGCGCCGTTGTGGCCCTTCGGGTAACAAACCATCGACATGCGCGGCATCACGATCTCGACGATAGGCAAACGCGGTTTCGGATTCAGTCGCCATCGGCTGCGGGTAGCCGGGATAACAAACCGAAACCTGGGCCGGATCCCAGTCGATACTTTTCAGACCAGGCAAGCCGTGAATAAAATCGATCACTTCACCATGTATCGCATCGCTGTTTTCAACCGAACCATCGGACGCGTTGGGTAATACGTTGACTCCGGCAAACCAGGTATCTCCACAACGCAGCCACCTGGCATTTTGCTCCGCTACAACTGCTTCGCGGGCACAGGGTAAAGCATGGCTAATCCACTGCATCAGGGTTTTGTCGTATTTAAATCGACACCAGCCTTTATCGAAAAATTGAGTTTGGTTCATCGTTTCGTTGCGCCAGAATACGTCGATGCTATCATGCATCGCACTATTTCATCGCACCCTGCTGATGGCAACGGATGAACGAAAACATAGAAGATAAAATAACCCAGCTTGAATGCTGGCACTCATCCGTGGAGATCGAACCCCTGGGTGGCGGTATGACTAATCTTAATTTCAAGGTCACCGATGACAGTCAGCAGTATGTAGTCCGACTCGGTGATGACGATCCGATACATTTAATCTCTCGTCGCAATGAAACCGAATGCTGTCGCGCAGCCTTCGAAACCGGTATTTCTCCAGAATTGGTCTACACCGAGCCTGGCGTACTGGTGGTTCGTTTTATCGAGGGCAAGGTTTTTGAAGAAGCCGATGTTCGCGACGACAATAATCTTAAACGCATTGTCGAACTGATACGCCACTTTCATCAGGGAATCCCGCAGCATTTTCGGGAAGTGTCCGTCATGTTCTGGGTATTCCAGGTATTACGCCACTACCAGCATCTGCTTAAAGAAGGTAATAGTCGACACCGTGATCGCCTGCTGGAACTCAACAATACTGCCGCGACACTGGAAAATTTAGTCGGCGAGGTCGATATCGTTTTCGGCCACAATGACTTACTGGCCGCCAATTTCATCGACGATGGCAAGAAAATTTGGCTGATCGATTTCGACTATGCCGGTTTTAATAGCCCGCTGTTCGACCTGTCTAACCTTGCCTCGAATAACGAACTGACTGTCGATCAGGAAGTAATGGTGGTTGAAGATTATTTCGGCAGTTCTAAAGACCGCAGACAGTGGCGCAGTTATTATGCGATGAAATGCGCTTCATTATTGCGTGAAACCCTGTGGTCGATGGTATCGGAAATTCACTCTCAGTTAGAGGTTGATTTTGCCGCATATACCGCTAAAAACCTCGAACGTTTCGAACAGGCTTTCGAAGAATTCTGTCGCGAATATCAATAATAATTTAAGCCCTGGAACCCGGAAACATGCAACTCGATATCAATTTTGTTCGTCAGCAATTTAATCAACTTCAGGATGAACCTGATTTTGTATTTGCCTCCAATGCCGGTGGCAGCTATGTCTGCAATCAGGTCAATGACTTGGTCGAACACTATAACCGTCACACGAGGGTGCAACCTTATTCTAATTTTGGCTCCTCGACCGCAGCCGGTGAATCGATGGATCGGGCAAAACAGGGTTGGGCCGCAGCTTTGAATATCGACTTCTCCGAGCTGACTATTGGACCTTCGACATCGATGAATACCTACGTCATGTCGCAGGCGATTGGCGACCAGTGGCAAATTGGCGATGAAATCGTCGTCACTAATCAGGATCATGAAGCAAACAGTGGCGTCTGGCGGCGTAAAGCCTTAGAAAAAGGTGTAACCATAAGACAGTGGGAGGTCGATACAAAGACTGGTTTACTCGATAGCGATACACTGCTAGCGCTGCTAAATGACAAAACTCGCTGGGTGTTTTTCAGCCATTGCTCCAATATTGTCGGCACCGCCAACCCTGTTGCCGCGCTGACTAAATTGATTAAACAGCATTCCTCTGCCCGGGTATTTGTCGATGCTGTCGCCTACGCTCCACATCACCTGTCAGACATGAAAGTTCTGGGGATTGATGGTTACGTGTTCAGCCTTTACAAGGTATTCGGGCCCCACCAGAGTCTGATGTATATCAATAGTGATATTCATCAGGAACTGACATCGCAGGCACACTATTTTCTCAGTGGTGATGCAAGCAAGGACTTTAATCCGGCCGGGCCGCAACACGCCCAGGTCGCTGCCTGTGCGGGGGTACTGGATTATTTTGACCTGTTACACCGGCATCATTTTGATAATCACGATGTTGATCAGCCGCAAAAACTGGTAGAAATTCACGACTTGATTCTGCAGTACGAAAATTCACTCGCAGCGCCGATACTGGATTTTCTCGACTCTCACGCAGAAGTTCGCTTAATTGGAAAAACTAATGTTACTGACAATGACCGCGCGCCGACAATTGCATTCCAACCCTTGCAGCAAAGTTCTCAGGCGCTGGCAAGTCGCCTTCAAAATGCAGGCATAGGTACCGAGAACGGCAATTTTTATGCACATCGGCTAATCAGTGATCTCGGTATCGATCCAGAAGATGGCGTCGTACGCTTATCGCTACTTCACTACAATACACAGGAAGACGTAGCAAAAATATTACACGAACTGGATCGAGCGTTGGGTTAACCCGAAATAACAACTCCTCTATGAAAACTTCACTCAGAGAATTCCGATTTGCGTATTTTGCTCAAATTTTTCTTAGTTTCCTCCTTTACGCACCTGTAGCATTTTCCCAGACACCGCCGAATACATCGGAAGTATTACAGTACAGCGGTTTATTCAAGGCAGTGGTAGAACGCGATTCGCTGGCACTCAAAAAATATATTGGCATCACAAAGAACATCGATGAACGCGATGATTACGCCAGAACTGTCCTACACGTTGCCGCCTATACTGCCAACCATGAAGCCATGCGATTACTGGTTAAAGCGGGTGCCGACCCCAATGCACTTGAACAGGATCGTTACGATATCGTCACCATTGCGGCGGTCGCCAATGATATCGAAACCTTGCGCCTGAGCCTTAAACTGGGTGGTAGCGCGGGCAATATAACCAGTCGTTACGATGGCACGGCATTGATCGCGGCCGCACATTTGGGGCATGTAGAAGTGGTTCAAACTCTGATTCAGGCCGGTGCGCCACTAGACCATGTCAACAATTTGAACTGGACTGCCTTAATCGAATCGATCGTACTCGGCGACGGCGGAGAACACCATACTGCAACATTAAAAGCATTGGTCGAGGCTGGCGCCAAAGTCAATCTAGCCGATGGTTATGGCCGCACACCATTGACACTGGCCAGGCAACATGGACACACCAATATGATTACAATCCTCACTGCGGCGGGTGCAAAATAGATCAATTCATCAGCACTCGATAAAAACACGGTTTTCCAAACATTTTATCGATCAAACGAGTGACTTAACTCGGCAAATATTTCGAGTAATTTAAAGTCGAGATCGTCGTCAACTGGCTTCTCCTGGGAAGACAGCTTGGCGATTACCACGGACGTACTGGGATTGATATACAGCCATTGCCCATGTTATACCGAGCGCTATATAGCATTGCTGCTGGTTGCCGACCTGATATCACTTATTGCGATAACAACCATTGGGTAGTAGATAGGCATAATCACCCTTTTGCCAGGCAGTCCGATCTCCCTGAGTCAGTGTGTCATGAATCCAGCCTTCTGGAATCACCGACAGATTATTAGCTGCTCCACCATCTAGAATCAGTTGACCAAAGCGCGCAAGGTCATCGACGGTAATGCAAATGCCCCCAGCACCGCGCGCGAGCATCTGCCGATCAAGCGTGACATAGCCATCGGTTTCCGCACCCATGGGCTGCCAGATCAACGACGACAATAAATCGGCATAGGGAACACCGGCTGCACGCTCGAGTAACAACCCCAACAAGTCTGAATTAGGCGATTTATAATTGAATATTTCACCATGGGGTAGTCGGCCTTACCCAGACCATACAAAAACGTTTCCAGACCCAACCCCGTTCGAGTCCGTCTCGGAACACCAGGTAAATCTAACGAATAGAATTAATAGCGGACTCTCGGTCAATTTACTGATAAAGACCACTCCAAAAAACCAGCGAGTTTCAACCAGGTTAAGTTGTCTAATTCTCGACAGGGTCAATCGGTAGCGAAGACCAGCCACTAATTTGTTCTATATAACGAGCATATCGAAATAACTCGAATTCACCCCCTGGTTTACCGATCAATTGAATGCCTATCGGCATGCCATTTTCAGCGAACCCGCAGGGCATGGTGATAATGGGTAAGGCCGTCATGGTCGTCGAGTACGCAATTGCCAACCATCGATAATATTCTGGGATAGACACTTCTGCGTCCGAGCCGGGATATCTTAAATCAGCGGAAACCGAGACTACACTGGTTGCCGGACAAATGAGTAGATCAAAATCCTGCATAAACCCTGCCGTCCTATTGATGATTTGACCCTGCGTTCGGGTGGCACTGCGAATTTGATCGGACGTCAATGCGAGTCCAGTTTCAATATTCCACACTACTTCGGGTTTCATGATGCCTGGATAGTCGGCGAGCGTTTGTTCCAGACCAATCGCATAAGACTGGGCACGAAGTACATCGAAACAATTATGCACAGCAGACAGATCCGGATGTTGCTCAGCGACGCTGCAACCGCTATTAGCCAGTTCATCGATAAACTTGTGAAATACAGAAATCACTTCATGATGGATCGAGGTAATCCCCAGATCGTCACTGATCGCGATACGGGTCGGCTGTAGTGGCGTGCGTGCAGCGCTCAACATCGATTCATTATTGCCACTCATCATAACATCGGCAAATAGAGCCAAATCTTCGATACCTCGTGCCATCGGCCCTTCAGCACCAAGAATATCAAAAGGTAAGAACTCCGAATCGGAACGAATTTTTCCAGGCGATGGCCTGAGACTGGTAACCCCGCAAAAACTGGCTGGCGTACGCAGTGATCCTGCCATATCCGATCCATGCGATAGCCAGGCGCTACCGGTAGCTAGCGAGGCCGCAGCGCCCCCCGATGAGCCGCCCGAAGCAAAGTTGCTATTGCGCGGAGTTCGTGTAATACCGAATACATCGTTAAAAGTAATACCACCGGTACCAAATTCGGGCGTATTCGATTTCGCATAAACCACGCCGCCGCGTTTCTCGATCAGGTTCACCAGTTGATCAGAGTGTTCTGCAACGTGATTTCCATAAACACGCGAGCCGAAGCTGGTGCGGACGCCTGCTACCGGCGTCAGATCTTTGATTGTCACCGGAAGGCCACAAAGCAAACCGCGTTGCTCGACCGCAAGCGCCGCAATTTTGTCGGCGTGCTTCCTCGCCCGATCAAAACACAGGGTCGGCAAAGCATTTATCACCGAATCTGTTTGCTGAATACGTTGCTCCAGACTATCGAGCGCGTCGTGCACCGAA
>CAXMRQ010000223.1:0-3867 GCA_964196115.1 uncultured Gammaproteobacteria bacterium | reverse complement strand
CGAATCCGGCGAAGCCCACATGGTCGACATCGGCGATAAACAGGCTACCGCGCGCCGTGCCGTGGTTAAAGGCCGCATCAGCATGAAAGCTGAAACCCTGGCATTGATTAAAGAAGGTAAGCACAAAAAAGGTGATGTGCTTGGAATTGCCAGAACCGCTGCCATTATGGCGACAAAACGCACAGCCGATTTAATCCCCTTATGCCACCCGATATCGCTTACCCATGTCTCGGTAGATTTTGCTGTTAACGATGAAGACAGTAGTATCGAGGTCACTGTAGTGACCGAAACGCGCGGACAGACCGGTGTCGAAATGGAAGCGCTGACCGGCGCTCAGGTCGCATTGTTGACGATTTACGATATGTGTAAAGCGGTTGATCGAGGCATGGTCATCGGCGATATTCGATTGATCGAAAAATCGGGTGGTAAGTCCGGGCACTGGCAGGCAGTTGACTGACCTCTCGCAGATCATGTAGGGCCGAATTCATTCGGCCAATCATTATTGCAGGTTGCGACCGGCCGAATAAATTCGGCCCTACATTATAAATTCTTCACTTTGGTTCTTTTAATATAACCGGTTGGCCATGCGGTGTCGCCAGATATGCCTGTTCCCAGGCATCGCGCTTGTTTGAGACTTCTTTTGCGGAGATATCGGTATTTTGCTCGAGCAGTCGCTCAACGGCCTGTAACGCAGCCTGATAATAGGTCGTCATATCGTCAGCGGCGTCGAGTGATTGCGCTTTTTTTAACTCATTGCCGAGCGTATCTGACCAGAGCGTTGCGCTGATCACGCCGTTTACAATTAGCGTATCAGCCATCGCCAGTACCTGTGCCTGCCATGGCTCGTCGAATACCGGCTCACCATCCATTCGTTTGAATGGTTTCACCTGACTGGTATCAGGCCGGGTCAAGATAGCTTTCCCACAGATCGAGAAAGACTCGATCCTTTTTGTTTTGTGCTTCAGGCCACAGATCTCGGGCTTCAAATACCACGCTATAAATATGTTGTGCTTCTTCGCTACCCTGCGCACTTGCATCGGCAAACACATGCGCACCATGATGGGCGTGAATCACCCCGGGTTTTCCACGCGCATAGGCGGGCAGCCGCGTATGGTGGCCGGGTAACAGTTGTTTGGTAAAAATTCCATCACCTGCCTGGTAGGCCGGTTGTGCATCAATTTCGCGGTCGAATCGGTAAGCCTGTGCTTCGATATCACCAAAGATATCGTTGATTGTTCGCGCTGAATTTTGATCAACAGGAACAGTAGCCGATTTCCCGGCGATAATTTCCTCCAGCGTAAATGTTCCAGAATCAATTAAGGCTGCAATATGAGTTTGTGCCCAGGAATCAAAATAAGGCCTCGCTAGATAATCAATCGGATCGATCAACTCGCGCACATGGCGCCACCAGTCGAGGGTCCAGTCGGACGAGCGGACGCATTGCACGATTGACCAGATACGACCCTCCCAGTCTGCGTGAAATGGCACTTCGGTCTCGTTAACGTCTATCTGGCCGAAACCCTGTCTACCACCGAGGTCATGCACGCCATCCATTATGACGCTCCACCCGAACTTGCTGACAACACGCGGTCGGTGCCTATCATCGAATTACGTGTCACCAGGGCCGCGAGTTCGTCTTCGCTAAGCCCCTGTGTTGCTTCGGGTCGTTGTGGTAAAACTAGATATCTCAGTTCGGCAGTACTGTCCCAGACGCGAACTTCGATATCATCGTCCAGTTTCACGTCGAACTCCTTTAAAACCCCACGTGGATCGCGTACAGCCCTGGAACGATAGGCTGCAGTCTTGTACCAGTTTGGTGCGATCCCGAGGATTGAAAACGGATAACAGGAACACAGCGTGCAAACTACCAGATTATGAATCTGATCCGTATTTTCAACTACCTTCAGATGTGCGGTTGCCTTACCGAGGTAGCCAAGCTCATCGATTGCAGCTACCGCATCTTGCATCAGTCGTGATTTGAACTCGGAATCGGTCCAGGCTTTAGCGACAATATGCGCGCCGCGTTTTGGGCCGACTTCTTCAGAGTAGGCTTCCACCCAGGCATCGATGGTGGCACTTTCGACCAGGCCTTTGTCGACCAGCAGGCTTTCCAGTGCTTTGACACGCAGAGCAGATTCTGATGGCAGATGGCTGTGCAGGTGGCTGTGAATTTTGCTTACTTTATCGGAATCGAAATCTGTCATCGTAATTTTTCACCTAATAGTTAACCGCCATCCAGTATAAACAATGTGCATTCGGCATTATTGCGGCGCATCGGTTTTACCGGTGCATACTCCTCGGAATTGAGATATGCCCGGGCGCTGTTCATATCCGGGAACTCAATGATAACCATGCGTGTCGGTGTCCACAAATCGGTTTCGCGAACGTCCATTTCGCCACCACGTGCGCGATATACGCCGCCATATTTTTCTGCAATTGGTTTTGCCAGTTTTTTATATTCTTCGTATGCATCGGCATTTTTGATCTTCGTGTCGACTATCAGGAATGCGCTCATAATATGTTCCTCCACCAGGAGTCTGTTGGTCTTAGGATAAATCTCGGTAACTGCTCCTGCGTTGCCTAAGGGCACCTACTGTTGGCGCCTAAAGCGCCTACTGTTGGTGTTCTACTACCGTACATCCTGTACATATCGCTACGATCGCCTAAAGCGCCTACTGTTGGTACCTAAGTCCGACAGACTCCTAAATATGTGTTAACCCTGTTCCAGTAAGTTACGCAAATCGATTACCGCCGCATTCGCACGTGAAATATACGAAGCCATCACCAGAGAGTGATTGGCGAACATGCCAAAACCACTGCCGTTCATGATCACTGGGCTCCATAGAGTATCTTGCGTGGCCTCGAGTTCCCGCACGATTTGACGCAGGCTGATCAACGCGTTTTTCTTTTGCAGCGTGGGGGCAAAATCGAGCTCGACTGCTTTAAGAAAATGCGCCAACGCCCATGCTGCACCACGTGATTCGTAAAATACATCGTCAATCTCGGACCAGGGAGTTTTGACGTCGACCTGCTTGTTGGTTGCGGTCGACTGTACCGCGTCGGATTCACCAGCCAGATCTGTATTAAAACGGGTTTGTCCAACGCTGGCGCTCAAGCGTTGCGACAGGCTGCCGAGTCGCTTCTCGACCTGACTTAACCAGTCTTTCAGGTTATCCGCGCGCGCGTAAAACTGCGCGTCCTGGGTAGCTGGATCCTGTAGACGGTTGAGGTAGGCATACAGAGCATCGACGCCTTCCTGGTAGACATTTTCAGTGGCCGGAAAAATCCACGATTTACTGTCGAAGTTGAATTGAGGCTCGGCGATAATCAGATCCTTGTCTTCGGTCGACTGTGATTGCGAGCGGCTGAAGTCGTTACGCATCGAGCGCGTGATGTCACGCACCTGGACCAGCACACCGAATTCCCAGTTGGGGATATTATCCAGCCAGATCGAGGGTGGCAGCATATCGTTGCTCAAATAGCCACCGCGTTTATTCAGCAGTGTTTCCATCGCCACGATCACGGTACTGGTGGTATAGCTACCGGTGGTGGTTTTACCGTCAATTTCGGGAGCGATTAATGCGGTCGCGGTAATAATGTCGAAGGCTTCCGGCTCGTCGCTCCAGTAGGCGCCGAGGCCGATTAAAAAAATCAGTATCAGGATTACCGGTAATGAAAACCATCCCTTTGATCCGTCGCTTCGTTCACGGCTGTTCCAGTTGGTCTTAATCGTTACCAGCCATTCGTCCAGTTTATGTTTCATAGTCTTGATTCGTTATCGGATTCGTGCAACATTCGAACTATTATAAACGGATCGAAAATTATGTCAGGAATAGCCGCAAAGATTTTAAAAATACTCGCTTACAT
>CAXMRQ010000222.1:0-20607 GCA_964196115.1 uncultured Gammaproteobacteria bacterium | reverse complement strand
TGCGATGGTGGCAGCTGCTTCCACACTGAGATAATCGTTCAGAACTTCGTCTCGCCTGACCCATATGTCTTCGGCAATTGTTTCGGCGAAGACAGTATGTGCGTCGAAATTGCCTTGCCCTGTGACCAGCACGGTTGGACCAACTTCGGTAATGTCGGCACTGGCAAAGCCCGCATTAATACTTACCGCAAACACGTTGTCCTGAGCCTCATAAGCTCGTGCCGTCGCGAAGCGATCAATCATCGGGCCTATATCGGTGCGACCACCATTAACCTCTTCCAGCATCGGCAGGCCAACTCGGATTGTGCGTGGCTTGATTTTCCTTGCCAAAGTTCGCTGCAAAATCTCGCCTGCATGCAGACCCGCTTCGCGCATATCGATATGCGGATAGGTTTTGTAGCTAACAATGATATCCGCAAGTGAGCACATCTGCTGACTGACGTTGGCGTGAAGGTCAAGGGTGATAGCTATAGGAATATCCAGGCCGAGCAATGCGCGTAGGCGATGTAACAACTCGCCCTCTCCATCTTCGCAAAAATCGGTGACCATTGCGCCATGTAGGCCGAGGAGGATGCCGTCGTAGCGATTGTTTTTAACTGCTGCGACAAGCGGGTCAGAGAGGCTCTCGAATGCCGCGCGTGTCACTTTACCGCCAGGGCCAGCGGAAGCGCTGAGCACATGGTCTATTTGCCAGCCATGATTACTGCCAGCCTGTAAAAAGCCTGCGAGTTCAGTATTGGCCTTGCCGCGTTCGGCTATTGCCTCGGCAGCAAACAGGAAAAGGCGATCCTTGAATGCCTGCACATCAGTTTTACGGCAACTAAAGGTGTTAGTCTCGTGGTAGATTTCGGCAGTCAGGATTTTCATTACCGCCAGTATACATTGTCAAATGCTTGTGCACAGACTGAGTGCGTCTGCTTATTCTAAGAGCCATCCCGAAAACCGGGCTCTCTATACCTAAAGGTATCGCAATAAAAAAACCCCGCAGAGCGGGGTTTTTGTACTTTTAAAAGCAAGATTTAAACGTAATCTTTATACTTTTCCAGAAAACGAATTGGCTTGGCCAGTGCATCTTTGCGGAACGGGTCGCCCAGTTCGCGTGTACACATGATCTCGATGATCGTGGTCTTGCCATCATTCATCTGCGCGTCTATGGCCTTCTTCAGTGCAGGCCCGACATCTTCGAGCTGGTCGACGACGATACCTTCGGCGCCCATTGCCTGAGCGATGCCCGACCAGCTTTCGCTTTCGAGTTCGCCAGCGACAAAGCGACGATTATAAAAATCGACCTGATTTTTCTTCTCTGCACCCCATTGACGGTTGTGGAAAACCACTGCGGTCACCGGAATATTGTGGCGCACACAGGTCATCGTCTCCATCATGCTCATGCCCCAGGCACCGTCACCGGCATACGAAATTGCCGGGCGCTCGGGTGCGGCACATTTAGCGCCCATGATAGTGGGGAGTGCATAACCGCAGTTGCCAAAACTCATCGGCGCAAAGAAGCTGCGTGGCTTTTCGAATCGCAGGTAGCTATTGGCCACTGAGTTGATGTTGCCGATATCGGTGGATACCATGACGTCTTCTGGCATTGCTTTTTCGAGTTCACGCAGTACCTGACGAGGATGTAACCAGTTGCCCTGTTCACCTTTCTGCTCTTCAATCATGTCAAGGCTGAAAGAATCTTTTTCGTGGGTCCAGTTATCCAGCTCTTCTTCCCAGGACGCCTTTTCTGTCGCTATGTCTTTGGCCCGAGCTTCTTTGCTCGCATCACAGGCCAGGGTCTTGTCGTTGATTCGGGCGAGTAACGCAATCGCGCTGGCTTTTGCATCGCCACAGATACCGACCGAAATTTTCTTTACCAGTCCGAGCATTTTGTTGTCGGCATCGACCTGGATGATTTGGGCGTCTTTCGGCCAGTAATCCATGCCATGCTGTGGCAGGGTGCCAAATGGCCCGAGGCGAGTACCTAGTGCGAGCACTACATCGGCTTTCGAGATAAGCCGCATCGCCGCCTTTGATCCCTGGTAACCCAGCGGTCCGCACCACAGCGCGTGGCTGGCCGGGAACGAATCATTGTGCAGATAACTGTTAACCACCGGCGCACCGAGACGCTCAGCTAGCGTCTTGCACTCTTCGACTGCGTCACCCATAACAACACCACCACCGGATACAATCACAGGATTCTTCGCCTGAGCCAGTAATTCTGCCGCTTCGTTTAAGCTGGCATCACCACCAGGCCCACGGTCAAGACGGGCCGGTTTGGGGATTTCGACATCGATTTCACCGTAGAAATAGTCGCGTGGAATATTCAGTTGGGTCGGGCCCATTTCAGACATTGCACGGTCAAAACAGCGCGCTGTATATTCAGCCATGCGGTTAGGGTTGTTGACATGCCCCTGGTATTTGGTGAATTCCTGAAACATCGGTAACTGGTTGGCTTCCTGAAATCCACCCAGACCCATGCCCATGGTGCCAGTCTCCGGGGTAATAACGACCACCGGCGAATGCGCCCAGAAAGCCGCGGCGACCGCGGTTACACAGTTGCTGATACCGGGACCGTTTTGGCCGATGACGACACCATGACGCCCACTGACGCGCGAATAACCATCGGCCATGTGCGCAGCGCCCTGTTCATGAACGACTGGAATCAGCCGGATTCCAGCGGGTGCGAAAATATCCATCGCATCCATAAATGCCGAGCCCATGATGCCAAACATGTCGGTGACATTGTTCGATACCATAGTTTCGACAAATGCTTCACTTGGGGTCATTTTCATAAGGGTGTCCTCTAAAAATTCATAATTTAATTTGGAACCTGAACGAGCCGGTTTTCTTGCTATTCAGGGTAGGTGTTTCTGCAACCGGGTTGATATCGCTATATGCAACCAATGGTACACGGTGAATGCGGTGTAAAATAGGGGAGTGTAGAAATTTCGGTAGTACCAGGCAGGGTATTTTTGTGATACCAAACCCGACAGACTCCTAGTACTCCTTCAAATCATTTTATGGATCAAGTCGGCGAGTTTTTTTATCCCCGGTTCTATTTTATTCGCCGCGATAGACGAGTAACCAAGGCGGAAGAAATTCTGCGGTGGTTTCGGCTGCATAAAACAAATATCACCGGACTCGATTAAAATACTGGCTTCGCGGGCTTTATTTTTCAACTCGCGTGTATCGAGTTGATCGGGGCCTTTTACCCAATAGGAGGTGCCACCAAACGACGGAATACGCGACGATTCGGGTAAGTAACGATTCAGGGCATCGCCCATTACTCTCCAGCGTTCCTGGTAAGTTTGACTGAGTCGGTGGATCAGCGAATCGTGGTGCCCCATCGACAGGAAAAGGGCTACCAGACGCTGGTTGTTTGCTGGTGGATGGCGCACCATCAGCCGTCGCAGTGCTCGCGCTTCTTCTATCAAGGCACGAGATCCGACCATGTAGCCAATTCTCAGGCCGGGCGCCAGGGTCTTCGACAGGCTACCAACGTAAATTACCCGATTATCACTATCGAGACTCTTAAGAGCCGGGGTTGGTTCGCTGACAAAATTAATTTCACTTTCGTAATCATCCTCGATAATGAGGAAATCATTTTCCTGGGCATCTTTCAATAAGCGCTCGCGGCGTTGCATTGGCATGGTCACGGTAGTCGGCGACTGATGGCTGGGAGTGAGATAAACGAATTCGCAGCTATTTACTTTTTTACCTGGCACAACGCCGTTTTCATCGACCTTTAGAGGCATTACTTTGGGCGACTTGAGCGAGAAAATATTGCGTGCGTCGGCGTATCCCGGATTCTCTATACCGATGCGGCTATCCTTGTTAATCAATAAATCCGCCAGAATGTATAGCGCCTGCTGAGCACCCATAGTAATCAGGATTTCATCACGCGAGGCCCATACCCCACGCCGAGGTAATATGCGCGCCTGAATTTGCTCGATTAATAACGGGTCATCGGTGTCAATTCTATCCGGCGTTACATCCAGAATATCACTAACACTAAGCGCCTGACGGCAGCAATCGCGCCAGTCCGAAATCGGGAACAATGCAGGATCGAGTTGACCGAATAAAAATGGATATTGATATTTTTTCCAATCGATCGGTTTGACAATATTGCGTTGCTGGGAAGGGCGAAACTTTATATGGCTGTCCCAGTCAGGCTCGTTTACATTATTAGCCCTGGGGCCCGGATTAATTTTGACTCGGCCATTGAGCATGGTTTTGTCGATGTAATAGCCACTTCGTTCGCGCGCTACCAGATAGCCCTCGTCGATCAATTGCTGATAGGCCAACACCACTGTATTGCGTGCAATACCCAAGTGTTTTGCCAGTTCGCGCGAAGACGGTAAGGGTATTTCCAGTGGCAATTTATCGTCGAGAATCGCCGATACGATCATTTCACGCAGTTGGCGCTGGTAACTGACTTTGCGTTTGGTTGATAGTTTGAACAGACGGCTCCACATCATCTGGTCCCGTCGGTTGTGCATTGTTTTAACTCGTATATTTGTCACAGCACTGCCCCGGGTAATCTAAAGACTGTTATTTTGGTATCATCAATAGATGTCTTCTGGCTCTATTGTATCGCGATAAAATGATTTTAGCTTCAAGTTAGAAAACTTTTCGCTGAAACCCGTCCGGTTTGCAGGCGAATATTGCTATTATTGATTGCATGGCGACCTAGGAGTCTGTCGGACTTAGGATAAATCTATTGCGGAAAAGCCATTTTGGCCAGATTTTCCTATCAATTTTGTTAAATATGAATGACTATTTGCCTCAATCGATAGAAAAATCTGACTCAAAATGACTTTCCCTCGCTACGATTACCTAAGTCCGACAGACTCCCAAGCTGGAAGATTCCAGCTGCCCTGTTAACCCTGGAGAAAACGATGAAACCCTACGATTTAAGTGAGATCGTTAGCAGCGATAAAAGCCACGTCTGGCACCATTTAAGCCAACATAAAACGTTGCAGACTACCGACCCGATGGTGATTGTCGAAGGCAAGGGAATGCGCGTAACAGACATTAATGGCCGCGAGTACCTGGATGCGGTTTCCGGTGGCGTGTGGACCGTAAACGTTGGCTATGGTCGCGAGAGTATCGCCGATGCGGTGCGTGATCAACTGGTTAAGATGTGCTATTTCGCTAATTCTGCTGGTAATATCCCCGGCGCGCAATTTGCCGACAAACTGATCGAGAAAATGCCCGGCCTAAGCCGTGTGTACTATTCAAATTCTGGCTCGGAAGCGAACGAAAAAGGTTACAAGCTGGTACGTCAGCTCGCTGCGCTGAAAAACGATGGCAAGAAACACAAGATTGTTTATCGAGATCGCGACTATCACGGCACTACGATTACCACCCTCGCATCCTGCGGTCAGTCGCAGCGTAAAGACCAGTTTGGACCATTTACGCCCGGATTCGTCGAAATGCCGCACTGCCTGGCTTATCGTTCACCGAATGGTGACGATCCGGACTTCGGTGTGCAATCGGCACGGGAACTGGAAAAAATAATTTTGCGCGAAGACCCGGATACGGTTGGTTCTGTTTGCCTGGAACCAATTACAGCCGGCGGTGGTGTGATCGTGCCGCCTGAGGGTTACTTCGAAACGATTCAGGAAATTTGCAAAAAATATGGTGTGTTACTGCATATCGACGAAGTCGTCTGCGGCATGGGGCGCACCGGTAAATGGTTTGGCTATCAGCATTTTGGCGTTAAGCCCGATATCGTGACGATGGCGAAGGGCGTTGCCAGCGGCTACGCAGCTATTTCTGTGACCGTGACTACCGAAGATCTGTTCAATGAATTTCTCGCCGAGCCGGGTGACAAGATGCATTATTTTCGCGACATCAGTACTTTTGGTGGCTGCGCAGGCGGCCCTGCCGCGGCATTGGAAAACATGCGTATTATCGAAGCTGAAAATCTGCTAGAAAATGTCAACAAAATGGGTGATTACCTGATGGATCAGTTGCGCGAGTTGCAGCAAAAGCATCCAATTATTGGCGATGTTCGCGGCAAAGGCCTGTTTGTCGGTGCCGATCTGGTTAAAGATCCGGCTACCCGTGAACCGGTAGACGAGTCGGTTGCCGCAGCAGTCGCTTCCGATTGCCTGAAGCAGGGCGTCATGATCGGGCGTACAAATCGCAGTATACCCGAATATAACAATACCCTGTGTTTGAGCCCGGCGCTGATTTGCACTAAAGATGACCTCGATGAAATCGTTTCATCGATTGACATCGCGCTCGGGAATCTTCCGGGGTAGCAACGACAGAAATCTGATAATTGTTACAAAAAAGGCCGGTAACCCTGGCCTTTCGCGCTACACTAATCTCTTTTAATGAAGTGATATTGTGAATTCCGCAGCAGTACAAGATACCCAGCCCGATGCAGCGCTGCCCATTGACGACATAAACAAAAATCTTGTCGCGAAGGATTTTCTGTATTTAAAATCGACACAGGTTATCGATTTGTTATCGGACATCGCTGGTAGCAGAATCGGTAGCGATCCGCTGTTTCTCGATAGCTGGAATAGCCTCGAAGAAGACCCCTATATGGCCGATGGGGGGCGTTACCGAAAGCGTCGCCATGCGACCTTTGAGGCTCAGTCTTCAGGTGCCGCGCCCATTTTAATGCCCTATCAACCGCATTATCAATCGCTCGATTACAATTCACTGAATGGTGGTGTGGCGCGTTATTTCGCGCCAATACTACTCGACCTGTTGAATAGCAGAACCTTGAGTGCCCTGCTCGACTTTGGCAATCGACTGTTTAACCAAATTGCAGGTAATCACCCCTGGCACATCGAGTTACATCAGTTTCGCATCGAGGCGCGTGACGGTCAAAAGGGAAATCCTACCCCCGAGGGTGTGCACCGTGATGGGGTTGATTTTGTTATCGTGGTGATGATTAAGCGAGTTAATATCAAGAGCGGCGCAACTTCAATCTATAATTTAGACAATCAACTTGTCGGCGAATTTACCATGCTGGATACTTTTGATATGGCAATCGTCAATGACCGAAAGGTTTACCATGGCGTCACGCCGATCACTCAAATTGATGCCGATGCAGAAGCCTATCGAGATGTACTGGTAATGACTTTTAAGCGCAAGGTTCTGGATTAAACTCAACATCGATTGTTACCCGGAGGCTGAATTATACTGATCGATTCAGGATTTCTTACACTGAGCTTGTAACGAACGGCTAAAACACTAAATACAGCGTGGACGGAAATGTAATCGACTGATGAGTGTTAAATTACCACCCGTAATAATGGCATGGTTTTTAGCCAAAAAAAACGCTAAAATGCGCGCCCTTTTTACTTAATCATGGTCACTATCCCTAAATGTGGCACTTAGGAGTCTGTCGGACTCAGGATAAATCTACTGCGGAAACGCCATTTTGGCCAGATTTTCCTATCCATTTCGTTAAATATGAATGACTATTCGCCTCAATCGATAGAAAAATCTGACTCAAAATGACTTTCCCTCGCTACAATTACCTAAATCCGACAGACTCCTGGTATGGACTTCAATAAACGTTTTGATGTAATAGTAGTAGGCGGCGGTCATGCAGGTACCGAAGCCGGGCTTGCTGCTGCGCGCATGGGCGCCAGCACTTTGCTGCTAACGCACAGCATCGAAACCCTCGGGCAGATGAGTTGCAACCCGGCTATCGGTGGTATCGGCAAAGGCCATCTGGTGAAAGAAATCGATGCGCTCGGTGGTGAAATGGCGTTAGCCGCCGACAGGGCAGGGATTCAGTTTCGTATTCTCAACCGTCGTAAAGGCCCCGCTGTTCGCGCAACGCGCGCGCAGGCCGACCGACAGTTATATCGAATCGCGATTCGTGAAAGGCTCGAAAGCCAGCCAAACCTTTCCATCTTTCAGCAACCGGTTGTCGATCTGATCGAGAATGCAGATCGCATCGAAGGCGTGCTCACGCAAATGGGCCTGAAGTTCTTTGCAGCAACCGTAGTGCTCACCGTGGGAACTTTCCTTGATGGTAAAATTCATATTGGTGATACCAGTTATAGCGGTGGTCGTGCCGGTGATCCGCCAGCCTCGGCGCTGGCCCAACGCCTGCGCGAACGGCCATTTCGAATCGGCCGCCTGAAAACTGGGACGCCACCGCGCATTGATCGCAAAACAATCGATTTCAGCGTGTTAGAAGAGCAGCCGGGCGATGAACCACTGCCGGTGTTTTCTACCATGGGGTCGCTAGCCTTACATCCACGCCAGGTGAGCTGCCATATCACCCATACCAACGAAAAAACGCACGATATTATCCGTGCGAGCCTGCATCGTTCGCCACTATTTAACGGTGAAATCGATGGCGTCGGGCCTCGCTATTGCCCTTCTATTGAAGACAAGATAGTGCGCTTTGCCGACAAAACTTCACATCAGGTTTTTGTCGAACCCGAAGGCCTGAATTTAAGCGAAGTATACCCGAACGGAATTTCCACCAGTCTACCATTTGACGTTCAGCAGACGCTGGTAAACAGCATGCGAGGTTTTGAGCAGGCGCATATTATGCGGCCCGGGTATGCGATCGAATACGATTATTTCGATCCTCGCGATCTGCGGCCAACGCTGGAAACACGATTTATTCAAGGTTTGTATTTTGCCGGTCAAATTAACGGCACCACCGGCTATGAAGAAGCCGCCGCCCAGGGCCTGATGGCAGGCGCGAACGCTGCTGCCTCGGTGCTGGGTCGGGAGCCGTTAACGCTTTCCAGGTCCCAGGCTTACATGGGCGTGTTAGTTGACGACCTGATCACGCGCGGCACCAACGAACCTTATCGTATGTTTACTTCGCGCGCCGAATATCGCCTGATGTTGCGCGAAGATAATGCCGATCTGCGTCTCACCGAAATCGGTCGCAATATGGGACTGGTCGATGATTTACGCTGGCGTGCGTTTGAACAATATCGCGAGCAGCTCGAACGCCTCAATCAAAACTTGGATAATCGGTGGATACAACCGGGAACCGAGGAAGCCGCAACCCTTACGCCCAGTTTGCAAAACCCGATATCGCGCGAGTATCGTTTAGCCGATATGCTCAAACGCCCGGAAATTCAGATCGATGTTTTGATGCCATTAATCGATGATTCTGAGTTATATAGCGACCGGGTTCGAGAGCAGGCCGAAATTAATGGCAAGTACGCCGGTTATCTTTCCAGGCAACAGCTGGAAATCGACAAGTCGCTTAAACACGAAGAAACCTTGCTGCCCGAGTCTCTCGATTATGTGGATGTGCGCGGCCTGTCTAACGAAGTATGCCAGAAATTACAGGATCACCGCCCCGCCACAATCGGTCAGGCCGGTCGCATCTCGGGCATAACACCCGCGGCTATTTCTTTATTGTTAGTTCATTTAAAGCGCCATCATACAGACCAACCCGATATTCAGAAGTCGGCTTGAATTTACGTAGTCGACTAACGCAGGGACTGGCGGACATCAACCTGTCTGTACAGGATTCTCAGGTAGATCGCTTGTTAGACTATCTGGCCCTGCTCGGCAAATGGAACAAAAGCTATAACCTCACTGCGATCACCGATCCGCAGAAGATGCTTTATTACCATGTGCTGGATAGTCTGGTTATTTATGACCAGCTTTTGCCCGGCCAATCTGCACTGGATGTCGGAACTGGAGCCGGGTTGCCAGGTGTTCCACTGGCGATTGCATTGCCCGACTCGAAGTGGGTACTGCTGGACAGCAATAACAAGAAAACACGTTTTTTGCAGCAGGTATTGACGGTTTGCGCGATTGATAATGCTGTAGTTGTGAAGTCGAGGGTTGAAGACTATCATGCCGCGGAACCGTTCGATGTTATCGTCAGCCGAGCGTTCACTTCCCTGTCCAATTTTGCCGACAGCGTTGCGCATCTATGTCAGGCGGAAACTCTGATGTTGACGATGAAAACTGGTATCAGTAAAGAAGAGGCGGAAAAATTGGACACTGAGAAATATTCGATGCAGGAAACCGGGTTAAGGGTTCCGGGTATCACTGAAAAAAGAAGCCTGGTAAGTCTTAAATTAATATGAGCAAAATAATAACGATTGCTAATCAAAAAGGCGGTGTCGGTAAGACAACGACGACGGTGAATCTGGCTGCCGCCCTGGCTGCGACAAAGAGACGTGTGTTGTTGGTCGACATGGATCCTCAGGGCAACGCGACGATGGGCAGCGGGGTTGATAAAAACAGCCTCAATGTGACTGTTTGCGACGTTTTGCTGGGTGATTCTACAGCGTCTGAGGCGCGCATCTCACTACCGGAAGTCGGCTTTGATATATTACCCGCGAATGCTGATTTGACCGCGGCCGAGGTTCAGTTGATGAATCGCATTGGTCGTGAAAAACAGCTTGCGTTAGCGCTTGGCCCGATAGTCGATGACTACGACTATATCCTGATCGATTGTCCGCCTTCGTTGAATATGCTGACAGTTAATGCCCTGGTTGCTGCCAACGGTGTTGTGATTCCAATGCAATGTGAGTACTACGCACTGGAAGGCTTGTCTTCGTTGCTCGATACCATCGACCAGATCCGCATTAGCGTTAATCCAGACATTAAACTGGAAGGTTTATTACGCACCATGTATGACCCGCGTAATAACCTGTCGAATGATGTGTCCGCCGAGCTGGTAGAGCATTTTGGTGACCAGGTTTACCGCACCGTGATACCGCGGAATGTACGCCTCGCTGAGGCACCGAGCTACGGCCAGCCAATTTTACAGTACGATAAGGTTTCACGCGGTTCATTGGCATATTTAGCGTTGGCCGGAGAAGTTTTACGGCGCGATGCGAAGCAGCATTTTTACGTTAATTAATACAGACTATGAAAAAAAAGCGGCTAGGCAGAGGGCTGGGTTCGTTAATCGGTAATATCGATGACGTAACGCGGGTCAGCGAACAGGATCACCGCAGCGGCCTGATTCAACTGGATATCGACCGCATCCAGCGAGGCAAATATCAACCGCGCCAGCATTTTGATCAGCAATCTCTACAGGAGCTGGCCGACTCGATTCACTCGCAGGGCATTATCCAGCCGATTGTCGTGCGCCCCGAAGGCAATCATTTCGAATTAATTGCGGGTGAGCGGCGTTGGCGGGCAGCGCAGATCGCGGGGCTGCAAAAGATTCCCGCAGTCATCCGCGATATCGATGGCAAATCAGCGGCAGCAATCGCGTTGATCGAAAACATTCAGCGCGAAGACCTCAATCCACTTGAGGAAGCGCAGGCGTTGATGCGCCTGATCGATGAATTTGACCTTACCCATCAACAGGTTGCAGATTCCGTGGGTCGTTCCCGTGCTTCGGTGAGTAACTTGCTACGATTGCTCGATCTGGCCGACCCGGTTAAAGATCAGGTCATTCAGGGATTGCTTGATATGGGTCATGCGCGCGCGCTACTCGGCCTGATTCGCCATGACCAGATCGAAGTGGCAAATATTATTGTTAATCGAGGTTTATCGGTACGCGAAACCGAGGCGCTGGTAAAACAAAGGTTGAAGCCGGCCGCCAGCAAACAATCAACTTCCAGCGAGTCTGATCCCGATACCAAACGGCTGGAAACCCGCATCAGTGAAAAACTGGGTGCCGGAGTTAAAATCAAGTCAGGAAAACAGGGCTCAGGGCAGCTAATTATCAGCTTCCATAACAGCGATGAACTGGACGGAATTCTGCAACATCTGTCTTTATAGATTTATTTAATTCGGTGATTGATTAATAAGGTTTAACTATTTATACTCTGCACCCGCTTTGGGGGTGGCTTTTTACAAAAGAACAATATCACCTGAAAAAGCCATGAAAAACCAAATTCTTAAACCACTAATTGCCCAGTTTGCGTTGGGCGGGATTTACGTTTTTGGGGTTGTAATCTGGAATGATAGTGTCATGCTATCAGCACTGGTAGGTTGCATGGCCTGTCTGATACCGAGTAGCTACTATAGTATTCGGATGCTGAAGCAGACTAAAAATGATAATGCGCTGCAGTGGTTAGGCTACGCATACCGATCCGAGTTTGTAAAATGGGTGTTAACAGGCATAATATTTGTGCTGGCTTTCACCTCAAACTATCAATGGGATCCAATAGTTTTGTTCGCTGGATATATAATAATTCAGATATCCAGTTGGTTCGTACCGTTTATTATTAAAAATAATTATTAATAAGGTAATTGATCGACGATGGCTTACGAAAATTCGGCTGAATACATAAAGCACCATTTGACCAATCTGGTCTTAGGTCAGCATCCCGATGGAAGCTGGGGATTTGCCCATGGTGCCGACCAGATCAAGGAAATGGGCTTTTGGTCAATCAATGTTGATTCGATGTTCTTTTCTATCGGCCTTGGCTGCTTCTTCCTGTGGATATTCCGTAAGGCCGCCAAAAAAGCTTCCACCGATGCACCCACCGGCCTGCAAAATTTTATCGAAATGATGATTGAATTCATCGATGACTCGGTGCGTGGTTCATTTTCCGGCAAAAACCCATTAATCGCACCATTGTCGCTGACAATTTTCGTGTGGATTTTCCTGATGAATTTCATGGATCTACTCGCTGTTGATCATATTCCGGGGCTTGCCAGTCTTCTGGGTGTACCCTATTTAAAAATCGTACCGAGCACCGATCCTAACGTCACCTTTGGATTAGCGATTTCAGTATTTATTCTGGTCCTTTATTACAGCATTAAGATGAAAGGCCCCGGCGGCTTTTTCGCAGAACTCGCCTTCCATCCTTTTCCCAAATTTATGATGCCGATCAATTTAATCCTTGAAGGTGTCACATTAATAGCCAAGCCGGTATCGTTGGCTCTACGTCTGTTCGGTAATATGTATGCGGGCGAAATGATATTCATCCTGATAGCTCTAATGTACAGCGGCGGCTGGGCACTGGGTCTGTTCGGTGGATTTTTACAATTGGGCTGGGCGATATTCCATATCCTGATAATTACGTTGCAAGCATTCATCTTCATGACGCTGACCATCGTATATCTCGACATGGCGTCGCAGCAAGCAGACCATTAATTTTTCACATAAACAACACACTAAATCTATTTAGGAGATAATCATGGAATCAGCTTTGCTATATATCGCAGGCGCCGTAATGATGGGCCTGGGCGCACTCGGTGCGGCAGTTGGTATCGGTATTCTGGGTGGACGTTTTCTTGAAGGCGCAGCTCGTCAACCCGAACTGATCCCGATGCTACGTACTCAGTTCTTCATCGTCATGGGTCTAGTTGACGCGGTCCCGATGATCGCGGTAGGCCTCGCGATGTACATCATGTTCGCAGTTGTATAGACGCCTGAATTTAGCTAGAACGAGGACAGCAGTATGAATTTCAATGCAACCCTGATAGGACAAACCATTACATTTATTGTGTTTGTAATGTTCTGCATGAAATATATATGGCCGCCACTCATGGCAGCGCTGGAAGAACGCAACACCAGGATATCTGAAGGGCTCGCGGCGGCCGAGCAAGGTCAGAAGGACCTCGAACAAGCACAATCGAAGGTCAGCGATAGCCTGAATGATGCCAAGCAGCAGGCGCAGGACATTATCAATCAGGCACAAAAGCGTGCCAATGAGATTGTTGATGAAGCAAAAGATATTGCACGCGATGAGGCGGATAAAATAAAAGTTGCTGCATCGTCTGATATTGATCAGCAGATCAATAGCGCCCGTGAGCAATTACGTAAAGAAGTATCGGGTATTGCGCTGGCTGGTGCCGAAAAGATACTTAATCGTGAAGTCGATTCGAAAACGCATGCTGCGATACTCGATGAACTAGTCGCGCAGATTTAGGCCATAAAATATGTCTGATCTTGAAACAGCCGCCAGACCTTACGCTAAAGCCATATTTGAACTGGCGTCAGTAGAAGGCAATTTACAGGGCTGGGGCGATAGTTTGCAGGTCGCTGCGCTTGTCGCATCCGATGCAGATATGCAGGCCATGTTTGAGCTTCCTTCAATGCTCGCAAGTGAACAGCGCGAGTTGTTCCTGTCGGTCGTGTCGGGTGTCAAAGAGGCGCCCGAAATGAGTGCCGATTTCAAAAATCTAGTTGCCCTGCTGGCCGAAAATAGCCGACTCGCGGCGCTGCCATCAATTGCTACCATCTTCGAAACTCTGAAACAGGAAGCCGAAGGCAAGATCGAAGTGCGGGTTAGAACTGCAGAAAAATTGTCCGCCAAACAGCAGGATGCGATGGCGAAAAGTTTAGCCAAAAAGTTAGGCAAGGAAATCAGTGTTACTACCGAGATCGACGAATCGTTAATCGCTGGCGCTATAATTCAGGCGGGCGATATGGTAATCGATGGTTCGGCTAAAGGCCGTCTCGATAAGCTCACTACAATGCTTAATAAATAATACTCAATAAATAATAGAATTTATATGATTACGGGATATCGCAATGCAACTTAATCCGTCAGAAATTAGCGAACTTATTAAAGATCGCATCAAGAACTTCGAAAGTGCCGCCGAGGCGAGAACAGAAGGTACTGTCGTCAGTTTGATGGACGGTATCGCACGTATACACGGCCTCGCCGATGTTATGTCTGGCGAAATGATCGAATTTCCGGGCGACACTTTCGGCATGGCGCTAAACCTCCAAAGAGACTCGGTGGGCGTGGTAATACTGGGCGCCTACGGACACATCTCTGAAGGTGATACCGCCAAATGTACCGGCCGTATTCTTGAGGTTCCAGTCGGCGAGCATCTACTCGGCCGCGTAGTGAATTCGCTGGGTGAAGCGATTGACGGTAAAGGGGCGTTGAAAAACAAGGATTTCATGCCGATTGAGCGCATCGCACCAGGCGTTATCCAACGCCAGTCGGTAGACCAGCCAGTTCAGACTGGACTGAAGTCAATCGATGCGATGGTGCCAATTGGTCGCGGACAACGCGAATTAATTATCGGCGATCGCCAGACCGGTAAGTCGGCGGTGGCCATTGATGCAATCATCAATCAGGTCGGCACCGGCATTAAATGTGTCTACGTCGCGATTGGACAAAAAGCATCGACTATCGCCAATGTCGTGCGCAAACTCGAAGAACATGGCGCGATGGAACATACCATCGTCGTCGCCGCGAGTGCCTCTGATTCGGCTGCGCTACAGTACATCGCGCCCTACTCTGGATGCACCATGGGCGAATACTTTCGTGACAAGGGCGAAGATGCATTAATCATATACGACGATCTCACCAAGCAGGCCTGGGCCTATCGCCAGGTGTCACTGTTATTGCGTCGACCACCGGGACGCGAAGCTTACCCGGGTGACGTTTTTTACCTGCACTCACGTCTGTTGGAACGCGCCTCGCGTATCAATGCGGTCTGCGTAGAACAATATTCGAAAGGCAAGGTAAAAGGTAAAACCGGTTCTCTGACTGCTATGCCGATCATCGAAACCCAGGGCGGCGATGTATCGGCATTCGTGCCGACCAACGTAATTTCGATTACTGACGGACAGATTTTCCTCGAATCCGATTTGTTCAACGCCGGTATCCGCCCAGCGATTAACGCGGGACTCTCGGTATCGCGTGTTGGTGGCGCGGCACAGACCAAGATCATCAAGAAGCTCGGCGGCGGTGTGCGACTGGCACTGGCACAGTATCGTGAACTGGCGGCATTTTCGCAGTTTGCCTCGGATCTTGATGAAGCCACTCGAAAGCAGCTGGAACGCGGTCAGCGCGTCACCGAATTGATGAAACAAAAGCAGTACGCGCCATTGTCAGTTGCTGGTATGGCTGTGTCGCTTTACGCGGCTAACGAGGGTTACCTTGACGATGTTGATGTCAATAAGATTGTTGCCTTCGAGGAAGCTATGCACGCGCATGTTAAATCGAACCACGCTGACCTGCTGGATTCTATTAATGCCTCTGGTGACTACAACGATGAGATCGCAGGCAAGATAGCCGCAGCGATTGAAGACTTTAAAGCTAACGGCGTTTACTAAGAGAACTTACAGAAGGGTACTGGGCAATGGCTGGCGGTAAAGAAATAAAGACCAAGATCAGGAGTGTGCAAAACACTCAGAAGATCACCAAGGCCATGGAAATGGTGGCGGCCAGCAAAATGCGCCGTGCCCAGGACCAAATGTTCGCGACACGCCCCTACGCGCAAAAAATTGCCACCGTGGTCGCCCACGTCGCCAGTTCGCATCCTGAATACAAACACCCCTTCCTGATTGAAAGACCAATTAAGCGTGCGGGTATTATTGCCATATCGACCGATAGAGGCCTGTGCGGCGGCTTGAATACCAATATGTTCAAGAAATCACTCAATAAAATAGGTGAGCTTGATGAGCAGGGTATCGAAATCGAAGTCGTGACTTTCGGCACTAAGGCGCTCAGTTTTTATAAGCGTATCGGTGCAAAAATTGTCGCCGAAGCCAGCCACATAGGCGACCGGCCGGACATGGCGGCCATAATCGGCCCGGTTCAGGCGGTATTGAAAGCTTACGCCGATGGCGAAATCGATGTGATTTATTTAATCAGCAATGAATTTGTCAATACCATGACTCAGGAGCCGAAGGTCACTCAGTTGGTGCCGGTCATTCCATCTGAGGACACCGAGCTTAAACACCACTGGGATTACATTTATGAACCCGGTTCTAAAGAAGTACTCAACAACGTGCTTGATCGTTATATTGAGTCTCTGGTTTATCAGGGCGTGGTCGAAAATGTGGCCTGCGAAATGGCATCGCGTATGCTGGCAATGAAGAATGCAACCGACAATGCAGGTGAAATGATCAACGACCTGCAACTTATTTATAATCGCGAACGGCAGGCGAGTATCACACAGGAAATCAGTGAAATCGTCGCCGGCGCGGCAGCAGTTTAACCTATTTAAGAAATTAGAAATTTTTCAGAGGATACAAGCATGAGTACAGGTAACATCGTGGAAGTAATCGGCGCTGTCGTCGACGTAGAGTTTCCTCGAAACTCTGTTCCCAAAGTTTACGATGCACTTAACATCGCTGCAGCGGATAACCTGACACTGGAAGTCCAGCAACAGTTGGGCGATGGCATCGTACGCACCATCGCTATGGGTGCTTCCGAAGGTCTGCGTAGAGGACTGGAAGTTTCCAATACCGGCGGACCCATTACTGTACCGGTGGGCCAGCAGACTCTTGGCCGTATTATGGACGTGTTGGGTAAGCCGATCGATGAGAAGGGTGAAATCGGCGAAGAAAAGCGTATGCCGATCCACCGCACTCCGCCAAGCTTCGAGGAACAGGCAACTGCGACTGAAATACTCGAAACCGGCATTAAGGTTATCGATCTGGTTATGCCGATTGTTAAGGGTGGCAAAATCGGTCTATTCGGGGGTGCTGGCGTGGGCAAAACCGTAACGCTGATGGAATTAATTCGTAACATCGCCGTAGAACACTCGGGCTTTTCGGTATTTGCCGGGGTTGGTGAAAGAACACGTGAAGGTAACGACTTCTACCACGAAATGACCGATGGTGGCGTACTCGATAAAGTAGCACTGGTATATGGTCAGATGAACGAGCCTCCCGGAAACCGATTACGTGTCGCATTGTCAGGCCTGACTATGGCAGAGCATTTCCGTGATGAAGGCCGCGATGTATTACTGTTTGTCGACAATATTTATCGCTACACACTGGCAGGTACAGAAGTATCGGCACTGCTGGGCCGGATGCCTTCGGCGGTTGGCTATCAGCCTACCCTGGCAGAGGAAATGGGCACTTTGCAGGAGCGAATTACATCGACCAAGACAGGTTCTATTACTTCATTCCAGGCGGTCTATGTGCCAGCAGATGATTTGACCGACCCGTCACCGGCAACAACCTTTGCTCACCTGGACGCGACACTGGTATTGTCTCGTCAAATTGCAGAACTTGGTATTTATCCGGCGGTTGATCCGCTCGATTCCACCTCTCGAATTCTTGACCCGAACGTTGTGGGTAACGAACACTACGATGTCGCCCGCGCCGTTCAGGGACTTCTGCAACGCTATAAGGAACTTAAAGACATTATAGCGATTCTCGGTATGGACGAATTGTCCGAAGAAGACAAACTCGCGGTTACCCGCGCCCGTAAAATTCAACGTTATCTGTCACAGCCATTTTTCGTTGCCGAAGTATTCACTGGCGCGCCGGGTAAATATGTATCGCTGAAAGACACCATCGCCGGATTTAAGGCGATTCTTGACGGTGATATGGATCAGTATCCTGAGCAGGCGTTTTACATGGTTGGCGGTATCGAAGAAGTCGCCGAAAGAGCGAAAGAACTTTAGGGTAACATAGCATGGCTAATACCATAAAGGTTGATATCGTCAGTGCCGAAGAGCAAATTTTTTCGGGTGAGGCACAAATGGTATTCGCGCCCGCGGTAATGGGTGAGGTCGGTATAGCGCCGCGTCATACACCGCTTATTTCGCCGTTAAAACCAGGCGAAGTACGCCTCGATATGGGTGATGGCAAAGAAGAATTTTTCTTCATTTCCGGTGGCATCCTCGAAGTACAACCGCATCTGGTAACCATACTTTCGGATACGGCTATTCGCGCCCACGACTTGAATGAAGCGGCTGCACTCGAAGCTAAAAAACGCGCTGAAGCTGCACTTCAGGATCAAAAGTCTGATCTCGACATTGCCAGAGCGAAAGCAGAACTCGCTGTAGTAGCAGCACAAATTGCCGCGATTAGAAAAATACGTAAAAAATAGAAAATTATTGTAAATAAAATGATAAGGAGGCTTTTTGCCTCCTTTTTTTTTGATGACATTAACCCGGCAACAATATATATCGTATTCAGCCATTGCCTGCCTGTTTGCGGCAAGGCTTCAGTACGCCGCTGTAGCCATTCTACAGCAAGTGCTGATAACGCAGCCCGCGGGCAGACAGGCAATGGCCTATCATATTTAATTTAAAGGGTTAGGGGTTTCAAGAAGATACCAGCTCCGCGTTGCAACTCTTGCCAATGGAATGACCATTGCCTACGAGCTGCGCCTTGATCTGACATCTTCTTGAAACCCTGAATACGATATATATTGTTGCCGGATTAATAGTTTACAATAGCCTCACTATTTTATCAGGATAGAAAGCGCAATGCCGCTTAGCATCATTATTCTCGCTGCGGGTCAGGGTACCCGAATGAAGTCTTCGCGACCTAAGGTCATGCATCAGCTGGCTGGCAAACCCATGTTGCAACATGTGGTGGATGCCAGCGCTGCACTTGGACCGAACCAGATTATTGTCGTGGTCGGGCATCATTCGCAGCAGGTTCGCGAGCAAATGAAAGATCAGAATCTGAGTTTTGTCGAACAGCGTGAACAGTTAGGTACCGGGCACGCCGTCGCACAATGTCTCGCAGAATTAAAAAAAGGTAATGATTTACTCGTTTTGTACGGTGACGTACCGATGATTACGCCCGCAACAATCGAGCTATTGCATCAAGAGGCTGGCGACTCGGCGGTCAATATTTTAAGTTTTCTGCCTGAAAATCCTCAGGGATACGGTCGTATATTACGCTCTACAGATGGTAGCGTAAAAGCCATAGTCGAGGATAAGGATGCTACCGATGAGCAAAAAAATATCCGTGAATCAAATTCCGGTATCATGTATATACAGGGTAATCAGGTCAGGCAATTAATCGAAAAGCTAGACAACAAAAACTCACAGGCGGAATTTTATTTGACCGACGTGGTTAAACATTGTGTTGATGCCGGCCTGAAAGTTATAACAAGTGTTTGTCCTGCTGAGGAGGAAGTACGTGGTGTGAATGATCAGGCCCAACTTGCTGAAGTTGAGCAAATTTACCGCCAAAGGCAGGCCCATCGGTTAATGCAACAGGGAGTTAAATTATACGATCCGGCGCGCATTGATGTTCGTGGTAGCCTGAAAGTCGGTGCCGATGTTGAAATAGACATTAACTGTGTGTTCGAAGGCGATGTTACTCTGGCAGACAATGTAAAAATTGGCGCCAACTGCGTGATTCGCAATTCGTCCATAGGCGCCAATAGCGTGATCATGCCGATGACTTCGATTGATGAAGCGATGATAGGTAGCCAGGTGTCAATCGGCCCGTTTGCGCGTATACGCCCCGGTACCGAATGTGCCGACGAAGTTAAGATCGGTAATTTTGTCGAAACCAAAAAGGCCCAGATCGGCAGGGGTAGTAAGGTCAGTCATTTGAGTTACATCGGCGATACCGAAATGGGCGCTGAGGTAAATATCGGTGCCGGAACTATCACCTGCAATTACGACGGCGTGAACAAATTTAAAACTATTATCGAAGACGGGGTATTTGTCGGCTCGGATACACAATTAATCGCACCAGTGAAGATTGCCAGGGGCTCAACAATTGGCGCGGGGTCGACAATCACACGCGATACACCGGCAGATAAGTTAACCCTGTCGAGGTCAAAACAGATTACGGTTAATGCCTGGAAAAAACCAACCAGGAAGAATCAGGACTGAAATATGTGTGGAATTGTCGGAGCACTGGCACAAAGAGACGTAAGTTCGATCCTGCTGGAAGGACTTCGTCGACTCGAATACCGCGGCTACGACTCCGCAGGTATTGCAGTTATAAATAACCATAGTCTCGATCGTTTCAGATCGCAGGGTAAGGTGCAAAAACTGGTAGATAAGGTGCCC
>CAXMRQ010000221.1:0-3493 GCA_964196115.1 uncultured Gammaproteobacteria bacterium | reverse complement strand
TGGCGCCCACAACGATACTAGCAACACTGAAGTCCTCCGTTGGTAGGTAACGCGTGCTGCCGGTGATATCGACCTGCCGGTTGCCGATCATGAAACTGTCCGGCATCATGCCAATATTAGTGACGAAACCCTCGACTTCGGCGTTAACGCCGTCCGGGATCGTACCCGCACCTTCGGGTTCGAGCTCGACCTTGGTCGCGGTGAGCATGTCGGTGGTGCCGCCACAGGTGAAGCTTGTGCCCTTCACCTCGACAAACTGGCCGACCACTGGTACGCCGCCGGGAATATTGTTATCGACTACCCCGATACCGGAAAAGTCCACGTCGAGTGCGTTAATGGTAAGTGTGGAAGCGATTACGTCGCCCACTCGACCTTTAACTTCGACTTCTGTTGCCGAGGTTTTAACTTCAATAAACGATGCGTGAATCCGGCCCGATGCATCGGGCAAACCGCTCACTTCGATGGTATCAAGGAGATTGATAGCATCGTTATTGTCAACAATAGTGGTCGCGTCGAGAATTACCGTCTGGCCCAGCACGCGCAAGGTTATGATTCCGTTAATAGGCGGAACTATAGGCATAACAACAGCTGGCAACGTTAGATCGCTGCATACCGGTCCTTCGAGATTATCCCTGTACTCGATCGACTCCGCCGTACCAGTGTTACCGCTAAAATCCCCGGAGACCCTAACAACCATGCCCTGTTTGAGGCCACCATGCAATCCGTCATCTAATACCAGGACACCCGGGTTATCGTCGAGTATCGCGGTTGCGCCAATGTCGTCGATTTCGCTGCCATTAAGAATGATGCTACCGAAGTCGGTAACAGCTCCGTAACTGATGCCGGTTCCACCGACTCCTGCTGATGTTATCGAGCCACCACAGGAAACGAGTAATGAACTGCACAGAAGAGTCGCGAGTCTCGCGTCTCTGAAGAAATAAAATAATTTGCTGACTGGTTTCATGATGATGGCTCCTGATCGCCGGGAGTCGATTCGTGGTAAAAAACGCTCACGCTCAACTCGGCTGTTTCTTCGTCCTCGGATTCGTATTGTGAAAGATAAAGGTCGACTTCTTCGAGGAATGCCTGGCCTTTACGCTGGGTGAACTGTTTGACCGCAGCAATCGAACTAAGCGGTACCAGGTAATTGGATGCCTTACGTTGAAACCGCAGGTCTTCGGGTGGTGCGGTGATATTGTGATTGATGGTTTCAATCAGTTGTTGTGTGTCGGTACCGAGTATTGACAGTTTTTCAACCGGATCGTCTGAAGGCAGGTAGGCGTGGCTTAATAGCCGGACTTTCCTGTCGTCAGTGATTGAAATATTGCTCGATTCGATTAATGCTTTTTGCATCGCAGCTACCGGCATGTCGCCGCTATAGTTTCGCACCAGTGCGGTAAATGAGTTGTCGCCCTCGTACTCCAGGTCTCTTGGCGCGCCATCGGGGCGTAGATACACAGGGTCGTTAATCCAGCCTCCGATCACGCGGATACTGCGATTGTATTGTTTGTTATTCGAGGCCGGTTGATCTGTATCAAGTTCGTGTAGTTTTTTGACTTCTTTCCGGTTCAACCCGGTGAGTATCGCTACATTGGATACGGTCTGTTTTTTTTCTGTCGTCGAAAAATCACGATAAGCCACATCGACAAAACACTTTCTTGCAATCTGGTCGAATTCGCCATAGGACATACCGTTGCGCAGCAGGGTGTGGATTAGCGCAGATAGTATCTTGTTAAGCGTATTATTTAATGTTTCTCGAATAGTCTGCATAAGTATCTAAAATCTAAGATTTGGCCTCGAGCTGGTATAAAGTTTTGCCATACAGGCCTCTCTGTTCCTGGTAGAGCCTGTCGACCAGGTTAAATAATCCCGTTGCTGTCGATAATTCCGCTTTGATGAACATAGTTTAAGTATAGCAGATAATTGATATATATTCGGGATTATATTCCCAAATATCTAAAAATCAACCGTTTTATCGTGTTTGGGGATGTATTTACCGGTTCAACAACAGACCTTTAAGGTCGTTCGGTGGCGCGCATTGAAAGGAATAACTGCTGTGGGCCCCTAAATACTGTCACTTCGATGACATCACCCGGCTGGTGCAATGTAATTTTTTCGAGTAAATCACGTATGCTATCAACCGGGTCTTTGTCGACTGCGACGATGATGTCACCTGTCAGCATACCTGCTTTGTCGGCCGGACTGTCGATGAATACGCCAACAATAAGTGCACCTTTAATGTTCGGGTCACCTGTCGCCATTGCTGCCTTTGCGCTTATCTGTATGCCTTCGACGCCAAGCCAACCGCGAGTTACTTTGCCGTGATCAATGATCTGCCGCATGATGTCCAGGGCGACTGAAATGGGTATTGCGAAGCTTATTCCCTGAGAACCGCCTGTCTGACTGAATATTGCCGTGTTGATGCCAATTAGCTGCCCTTGAGCGTTAACTAAAGCGCCACCGGAGTTGCCCGGATTGATTGCAGCGTCGGTTTGAATAAAATTCTCGAAAGTATTCAATCCTATGCGGTTTCTGCCAGTCGCGCTGATGATGCCCATGGTAACGGTCTGGCCGACGTTTAGCGGATTTCCAATCGCCAGCACGACATCCCCGACCCGTAGCGGCTGCTTGTCGGAAACCTTAATCGCGCTTAAACCATTAATAGGAATATGCAGAATAGCGATATCGGTTTCCCTGTCCTCTCCGACCAGTACGGCCTGACTACCGCGGCCATCGGATAAAGAAACCAGAATTTCATCTGCCCCGTCTATAACATGCTGATTGGTAATGATATAGCCGTCGGCGCTGATAATAACCCCTGATCCCAGATTGGTTTCGGTTCTGCTGTGCTCGCGTCGTTTTATTTGATCACCAAATAACTGGCTGAAGATAGGATCGCTCAGCAAAGGATGGGAATTTTGTTTGACCTGTTTGGAGGTATAGATGGTTACTACCGAATCAAAAGAAGAGGCTACTGCATCCGCATAGGATGACACGGGATTTTGCGCTTTTGGCGCTGATTGAACCTGATCCTGTACCTCTTGCTGTGAAGACAGGAAGTCGAATATTTCGCTGCCTGAGTGATCCGATTGCCAGATTACGAACAGAATTGCCAGGCCGATTCCAATCAGGCTGAATTGAAATACAAAACTAACGGCTTTGATTAATTTCATGTAGAAATAATATCACAGGCGTTGGCCTGTAAATTACATAATAAGCCAGATTTATAAGCCAGATTTTAGAAAAGTAGCCGAAAGGATGTTGGGTTTTGCTTTAATGAAGTTTTTGTAGTTTATCGGCGGCCCCTTGCGGGCCGCCGATATTTCAAGCCTATATCAGTCGTCTTCGCGTTCGATTTCGACCTGTTCCGCGGTATATGGATTTCCGGAAGATCCATCACCATTTGTTGTGTCAATCCGCACCTGGACAATCTGGCGCGCGCCATTTGTTGGATCGTTGTCGTCATCGATCGAATCTAGATAAGAGTCGATCT
>CAXMRQ010000220.1:0-20871 GCA_964196115.1 uncultured Gammaproteobacteria bacterium | reverse complement strand
GGTAGTCGGCCGGAAGCGCCTCTAAAAACGCAGAGACTGATAGTGGCGGTTATCGCGATTGTTCTGGTCGCAGGAGGAGGCACGGCGTACTGGCTTAAATCTCGAATGCCACAGGTAGATACGGCGTCAGTAGAGCGCATGGTGTTACCGATGCCCGATGAACCCTCCATTGCTGTATTGCCGTTCGATAATCTCTCTGGCGATCCCGAACAAGAATATTTCAGCGACGGAATCACCAATGACATCATTACTGACTTATCAAAGTTTAGTGGGGTCTTCGTGATTGCAAGTAACTCGACATTCACTTACAAGGGCAAACCGGTGAAGGTACAGCAGGTGGCCGAAGATCTAGGCGTCCGCTACGTCCTCGAAGGCAGCGTGCAACGGTTGGGGGGCCAAATCCGCATCAATGCCCAGCTGATTGATGCTACGAGCGGACGTCACCTATGGGCTGAGCGATATGAGCGGGACAGCAAAGATCTGTTTGCCGTCCAGACCGAGATCATCGAGATGATAGTCGCCACACTAGCCTTCAGGGTCGAAGAGGTGGAACGCGAGCGTGTTCTCCACAAGGACACCGAAAGCCTGGCTGCCTATGACTATTTACTGCTCGGGCAAAAAGCCTTTTTTGTCTTTGCGAAGGAGTCTACGACAGAGGCCCGCAGTCTCTTTGAAACGGCCATTGAGCTCGATCCCAACTATGCACAAGCATACGCTTGGCTAGCCTTTGTCCACACGAATTTATACTCCAAAAGGACAGAAGATACGGACCGCTCTCTGGAGATCGCCTTCGAGATGGCGCGGAAGGCGGTGACCCTGAGCCCGGACGACTATTGGAGCCATTGGGCATTTGGCTATGCGTATAAGGAAACTGGTGACTTCGACCGAGCCCTGGCCGAATACGAGCGAGCTCTCGGAATGAATCCTAACGATGCCACCCTGCTTGCCGAAATGGTGGAACTTCTTGTCCAAATAGGAAAAGCCGAAGACGGAGTTGCTCAAATCAAATTAGCGATGCGTATCAACCCGCACTATCCGGATTGGTATCTCTGGAACCTGGGCTGGGCGCAGTACTTTGCTGGTGATTACGAGGAAGCGCTCGTTTCGCTCAAGCGCATGTCGAACCCTCCCAATAGTGTTCGCCGTACCCTCGCTGCTGTTCTGGTGCGTCTTGGGCGTGTTGAGGAGGCCCGCGCCGTGATCGCCGCCTTTCGGGAACAAGAACCGGACTTCACTGTCGCAACAATGGAGAACTACGCTTTCCAGAATCGCACCTATTTAGAACGATGGATCGAAGACCTGCGCACGGCAGGTTTACCTGAGTAGGTTGTATCCAGAGTCCGTTATGGGTCGACAGTAGGCTTTCACCAGAGATAATCGAATGACTGCTATGGGTGATGGTTTTATTTGTTCGGAATATGGAATCCGTACAGTTATTGACAGGACTCCAAGGCGAGCTTCGCTCGCTGTGGCTGATTTGAAAAATCACCTATAGGCGAGATGACTATAGAGCCGCCTATAGACGCCCCTATAGAGGTGCTCCCTATAGGCGGGTAAATATCTCCCCCTATAGAGCTCCCAGGTCGATACTCAATCGTCCATTCATGGAGCCGGGTAACATTGGTAGCCGCTCCCAATGACACGCCCAGAATTTGATCACCTATTGGTTCATCATATCGGCCCAGTTTGTCATTATAAATTTTCTCAATTTTAACCGGGTTGGTCGCCATAAGCTCCAGGGAGCCGCACCAGTCGCTTTTATCAGCAGCCAGCATAGGGCTCGATATTGCTATCTGATTGCGGCTCGCGCAGTTTTCGGAGCTGACGCCATACCGTAGGTAGGCTAAGGATACTGCGCGAAATATTCGCTTAGCCTTAATGATAATATCTCCATCCGTGATAATACTGGCCGTGCCGCAGTATTTTTGTGCTATATTGTGTACATACCAACACAGCGACTAAATTATGTCTCAGTCAACGACCATGACCATCCGCCTGGAACCTGAGCTAAAATCTCGTCTGGATAAGCTGGCAACGGCCACACATCGTAGCAAATCTTACCTGGCCTCCGAGGCTGTACGAGAATTTATAGAACTAAACGAGTGGCAAATCCTGGAATTAAGAGACGCCATTATCGAGGCTGATGCGGAAGATTTTGCCAGCGATCAGGAAGTAGAAGCTGTTTTCAGGCAATGGACGACGAATGCAGATTAAATGGTTGCGTAAAGCACTACAAAATCTTCAAAGTGAAGCCAAATATATAGCCAATGACGACCCCAAAGCTGCCCAGGTAGTTGTTCAACGAATTCAACACACAGTTGCATTGCTTAGCCAAAACCCCTCTTTGGGGCATCCGGGGCGATTACCGGGAACACGAGAACTAGTTATTCCAGATACCCGCTATATTGTTCCTTATCGGGTGAAACTACGGTTAGATAGAATTGAAATTTTGCGAGTATTTCATAGTTCGAGGAAAATGCCTGGGAAGTGGTAGGTTGATAATGGGTAAGGTCCCCAATGCTCCGCCGTGCTGACCAGAAACCGTGGTCTGTACAAAATTCCCCTCAAATAGAGTTTCAAGACCCCTGTTTGAAATTTTAAATTGTGAGAATTTGAACAAGTTGAATTGGTATCACTTGCTAACAGCAACCTGGCTAACTTTTCATTCGTTCCATTTTTGGGTCGTAAAGAGGCTGGAAATGTAAATTACAGGCCACTCGATCAGCGGCAACTTCCAGCTCATAGCTCCCACTCAGCAAATAGTCGCGATCAACACCATCGGCACAGCGGACATAGCCGAAACCGATATTTTTGTTCAGGGTATAGCCCCATCCGGCACTCGACAGCCAACCTACCCGTTCACCATTACGAAAAATAGTCTCGCGCCCCAATAATACGATATCCCTGTCGTCGACACTAAAACAGGCCAGTGATTTCTGTAGAGGCTTTTCGCTTTGTGCAATTATCGCTTCGCGTCCGATAAACGGCTTGCCGGATTTTATATCCACCGCCCACCCAAGACCGGCCTCCAGAGGCGTGTAATCCGGGCCGATATCGGCGCCCCAGGCGCGATAGGCCTTTTCCAAACGCAGGGATTCAATCGCACGATAACCCGCATTGGCAATGCCGTACTGTTCGCCCGCTGTCATCAACTGCTGGTATACCGCGACAGCCGAGTCAACCGGCACGTGCAGTTCCCAACCCAACTCACCGACATAACTGACTCGTAGCGCCCTGATCGTCGCGCCACAAATCTGGATTTCGCGCATTGTCGCGAAAGCGAAGGCCTCATTCGAAAGGTCGTCTTCGACCAGTGATTGCAACAAATCTCGAGTCCTCGGCCCCATTAGCGATAGCACGGCCCAGGCATCGGTGATATCGTCAATTTGCACCTCACAGTGTGGCGGGATATTACGCGCTATCCAGTTGTAGTCGTGGGTCGCGAATCCGGTTCCGGTAACCAGATAAAATTCATTTTCGCCGATTCGGGTGACGGTCAGGTCACATTCGATACCTGCGCGCGTATTGAGCATCTGCGTGTAAACCACAGCGCCGATTTCCGTATCAATATTATTCGCGCAAATCCAGGATAAAGCCTGTAGGGCATCTTTTCCATGAAGCCGATATTTAGCAAACGAAGTCTGATCGAATAATGCCACGCGTTCGCGCACCCCGCGATGCTCCTCGCCCACTGCGTCGAACCAGTTCTGTCTGCCGAAGCCATATTCATCTTCTGCCTTCTGCTCCGTGGTGGCAAACCAGTTGGGGCGCTCCCAACCCAGCTTTTCGCCAAAACAGGCACCCTGCGACTTTAGCAGATCATACAGTGGCGACTGCCGATAAGGGCGACAGCTTCGGTTTTCCTCGAATGGCCAGGCCATCGTATAGTGCTTCGAGTAGGCTTCCAGTGTGCGTTTACGTACCCATTCGATATCGCTATGCGGGCGACCGAACCGACGGATGTCGAGCGGCCATAAATCGAATGGCGGCTCTCCTTTTAACACCCATTCAGCCAGCGCCATGCCGGCACCACCGCCCGAGGCGATACCAAAGGCATTGAACCCGGCACCGACAAACAGATTTTTGCGCTCGGGCGCTTCGCCGAGAATAAAATTACCATCCGGCGTGAAGCTCTCGGGACCGTTAATCATTTGTTTTATGCCAGCATCGGCCAACGCCGGTACGCGCGCAATGGCCTGTTCCATCAGAGGCTCAAAATGATCCCAGTTATTGTCAAGCAGGGTAAAATTAAAGCCTTCGGGAATTCCATTTTGCGCCCAGGGAATCGGATTCGGTTCGTATCCACCCATTACCAGACCACCGACGTCTTCCTTAAAATAAGTCAGCCGATCCGGATCGCGCAGGGTCGGCAAGTCACTCGGCACGTCAGCCATCCTGTCAGTGATTAAATACTGATGCTGCACCGACACCAACGGGATGTTAACCCCTGCCAGCAGGCCGAGTTGGCGCGACCATTGCCCGGCGCAAATAACGACACGTTCGCAGCGGATCAATCCGTTTGAAGTATGCACACCACAAACACTGTCGTGGTCGAATTCGAAACCGGTGACTTCGACATCTTCACAGATTCGCACACCACCTTTACGCGCGCCACTGGCGAGCGACTGGGTGATATCGGAGGGGTTAGCCTGTCCGTCAGTGGGTAGAAAAGCCGCACCGACCAGATCGGATATATCCATGATTGGCCACAAATCCCGGGCCTCTTTCGGGCTGAGTAAATGCATATCGAGGCCGAACGAATGCGCGGTGGTGGCCTGGCGTTTGACTTCTATCCAGCGCTGCTCATTGCAGGCCAGACGCAGGCCACCGTTCATTTTCCAACCTGTCGCGAGCCCAGTCTCCCGCTCAAGATTTTGGTAAAGTTCAACCGAATAGCCGAGTAACTGGGTGATATTTGCATTGGTGCGTAACTGCCCGACCAGCCCCGCGGCGTGGAAAGTCGAACCCGAAGTCAGTTTCGCTTTTTCTAACAGTACGACGTCGTTGCAGCCCATTTTTGCGAGGTGATAGGCAGTTGAGCAACCGACAATACCCCCGCCGATAATGACGATTTTGGCATCTGAAGGTAATTCATTCCTGTCGGCCATGGCTTAATATTTCCTCATGGTTCGAACCCATATTCACGTTTACGCCGCGATGCCCAGGCATTAATCATTCTGTCAGCAATAATGGCTATAAACGCGACACAGACACCGGCGATAATGCCTCGGCCGGTATCCGCCTTAGTCAGCGCTATATACACTTCCTGCCCCAGTTCCCGAGTACCTACCAATGCGGTGATAACCAGCATCGACAATGCCATCATGATGGTCTGGTTAACGCCGAGCATGATATGTGGAAGCGACAATGGCAGCTGTACCCTGAGCAGTAACTGATTTCGGGTACAGCCTGATTGTACAGCCGCCTCAATCAATTCGGGAGAAATCTGGCGAATGCCATGATCGGTATAACGAATAACGGGCGTCACTGCATAGGCAATCACTGCCAGCATCGCGGCAAAGTCACCTACTCGGAATAACATCACCACCGGCATTAGATAGACAAAACTGGGTAGGGTCTGCAAGGTATCTATGACAACACTGACAACACGGTGCACGCGGTCATTGCGCGCAGCCATAATGCCAATTGGAATACCGATCAAGCAGGCAATCAAAACCGACATACCGCAGAGATAGAGTGTCACCATGGCTTTGTCCCAAAGGCCCACTGCGGCTATGAAAGTTGTCAATGAAGCAGTTAACAGACCCAGACGCAAACCACCTAATTGCCATCCACCGAGCCCGACCGCAGCAGCTACAGCAACCCAGGGCAAGGTCAGTAAAAATCGTTTAAGCGGTATCATAATGTTTAGTAGCAGGAAGTTTTTAACACTCTCGAGCGTGTCAAAATAATTGATATTAATATAACGCACCAGGTCTCCCCAAAAAGACCCTGTAGATATCTCCCAGCTTTCCGGATAGTTGTTCAGCAGCGGATAGTAAATCCCCATTAACCAGGTCAGCCCAACAATACCGGCAAAAACTAACGCACGCGGGTGGCGAGCCCAGAAACTTTGATGCAGGCTCAGATATACAGGCGGAGGCCGATTCGCATAGGCCTGACTGATCCGATCTAGTGCTATCGCCAGCAGGGTAATGGCGACGCCAGCTTCGACACCCTCACCGATTTTCAGACGCCTGAGCGCGGTTAACACATCGTAACCGAGACCGCCGGCACCAATCATCGAAGCGATGATTACCATGTTTAGCGATAACATCACGACCTGATTAACGCCCACCATCAGCGATTTCTTAGCTGAAGGCAACAACACATTGAACAACGATTGTCGCCTTGTACAACCCGCCATATAGCCCGCCTCAATGACTTCCTGGCTGACCTGGCTGAGGGCTAATAAAGTGACCCGTACCATTGGCGGCATCGCGTAAATGATGGTCGCAATCATCGCCGAGACTGGACTAAAACCGAACAACAACAGCACTGGCACCAGATAAGCAAATACCGGGACGGTTTGCATTAAATCAAGCACCGGCATCAGGATAATTCGGAACCCCCGCGAACGGTGCGCAGCAATTCCTGCCAATAGACCCCCAACAACACCTATCGGTACCGCTATAGCGATTGAACTTAGAGTTATCATGGCGCTTTCCCACTGGCCGAATACCACCAGATAAGCAAAGCAGGCTCCGACCAGCAACGATAGCTTCCAGTCTTTCGCGTAATGGGCCAGTAACATCAGGCCTGCAATCAGCGCGACCCAGGATATGCGTGGAAATATCTGTTCCGCATAACTGCCAACGCCTCTTAGAAACCCAGTCGACAAAAGGCTTTTAACCAGCAAATACGGCTGTTCAACCAGCCAGGCAATCGAGCGAGTTAATTCTTTAAAGGTAAACAGGCCGAGATCGAAGCTGTTGATCAACCATTTCATGAAAGCGGTGATCCACCCGCTCAGGGGTAATTGCCAGGCATGCGGATATCTAAATGCCCAGGGTAACCATTCCTTTGCAAACATTAGTAAAATAGTGCAGCCGATGACCAGCAGCCACAGAGAGATCCGCGGGTTAGTTCGTAAGCGTATTGGTATAAATTCTGAGTACACAACGCTAGTCATACTTTATGACTACTGTCTTGCGCCGGAGCTAGGGACATACAATTTGCTCTCGGAAGTAGAGTGGGTAGGATCAACACGAACTAAAAACAGTGGCGGACACTGGCGATACGCCCGGGCCCGCCACTCACCGTTAACACCCCTTATATATTAACACCACTCAAGGTGCATTTACTCGATCCAGGCCTTCCATGTAGACTCATTGTGCTCCATCCAATGTTCGACGGTTTCATCCACCGACTTACCTTCGAGATCGACTTCGACAATCATCTGGCTCATTGCCGCGTTATCGATATGAAAATTGCGCACCGCTTTGTAGGCACCCGGCCATTTCTTTTCTCCAGCCTTCCAGCCGACTTTTTTGATCCAGCCAAAGGGCTTGCCACAGTCATAAGCCATGCTCTTATTCATGCCCCAGCTTGGGTCTTCGTAACAGTCATCGGTATACTCGGGAAATTCGACCCACTCGCCTTCGTATTTGGCGACTGCCCAGTGAGGAGCATAAATCCATAGCAATACCGGTGCCTTACGCTGAACGGCCGATTCCAGCTCTGAAAATAGCGCCGCGTCGGTTCCCGCGTGAATTACTTCAAAATTCAGCCCTAATGCCTCGACACGTTCGTCATCGAATCCTGCCCAGGTTACCGGCCCACCCAGATAGCGACCTTTCGGCGCAGTTTCGGCGGTGGAAAATTCTTTCGCACATTTGTTTAGTGCCTTCCAGTCGGGTAATCCCGGGCAGCGCTCTTTCATGTACAACGGGTACCACCACTCTTCTTTAGCATCCATCCCGGTCTCGCCGAGATCGACGGTTTTACCCGTTTTCAAAGACTCGTCCATCGCCTGCTTACCGGTGGTTTCCCACATCTCCATGGCGACGTGCAGATCACCAGACTCGAGCCCGGCGAACTGGGCAATATAATCTGCCTGTACGTAATCGATGTTGTAGCCCGCTTTCTTGAGAACCTCTCCCATGATATGGGTGGTGAGATATTGCCCGGTCCAGTCGTGAATGGTTAGTTTGATCGGATCTTTTGACTCGACAGCCGCATTCGCCGACATCGTCAGGGTGATTAGCACCCCTATTAACAGGGCTTTGGGTAATTGGTAAATTTTGTGGTTGTTCATCTTTGCTCCTCTCTCTTGGTTGGCCACCGACTGTCAGTATTCTCCAACAGTTCGGGCAGGTTGTTTTCGCAAATTTCCCACACAATGTCAACATTATTTAGCTAATATCCACATAATTTGCGCTATTCATGGTATTTTATTGTTGATATTATGTGGTTAAAGGCCGCCATGCTTAATTGAAAATTAGTAGTCGGCCTGGTTAGTTCTCCTCCACCACAGCACTCCATGGATCCACTTTATGCGTCTGCACAAAAGACAAAACGAAATTCTCGCCGCGGTTAAATCCAGTGGCGCATGCTCGATCATAGACCTGGCGACCCAGCTCAAAGTTTCTGACGAAACCATACGTCGCAACATCAAACCATTGGTCAGTGAGGGGCTGGTTGAAAAAGTACATGGCGGTATTGTACTAAACCAGAACCAGGAGCCCGAACCACCGTTTGAGCGACGAATGAACGAGCACGTCGAGGAGAAGAAATTAATTTCTGTGCTATTAAGTGAAATCATCAAGGACGGTGACTCGATCATGCTCGACACCGGCTCGACAACCGCCTATGTCGCAAGAGCGCTCAGCGGCCACCAGAATCTTTCAGTAGTCACCAACTGTACCGAGATCGCGCGCACCCTGGCGCGCGGCTCGACCAACCGTGTACATATTTGTGGCGGAGCGTTACGACCCGACGATTGGGCAACCTTCGGTTCATCAGCAATCAGCTTCGTTCGGCAATTTCACGTTAGCTACGCGATATTATCGATTGGAGGCGTTACCGACAGTGGTGAATTTATGGACTACCATCTCGAAGAGGCTGAATTCTCGCGTGCGGTAATCGGCCAGGCGCGAAAGACGATTGTCGTCGCCGATCATACCAAATTCGGCAGTCGCAATTTTGTTAAGGTTTGTGATTTTGAGCAAGTCGATATTGTTATCTCTGACCGCCTGCCACCAGCCGATATCATGAGCAGATTCAAAGAGTCGAGTACCAGTGTGATCACTCCGCAGACTTAGCGAATAAACCCGACGGCCCTTTCCAGCCAATTTTCGCCGCTCGTGCAAATATCAACAAAATCAAAGGATTAGACGATGGTTACGGTGAATTTCAGTGACCAGATTATCGAATACCCCGGCAGCATCGGCGTAATCGGTCCATTTTGATACCACATCGAGCACATCGTCGATGATCTGACTGGCCTGTTTATTAAAATTGCCGATTAGTTTTGCTACGGCCAACAAATCGTCTCGCCTAAATTGATCTCGCTTTCCATTGATCGACATCTGATGCGAATTGACCCAGGGTGAATCCTTTTTATAGCTGTAGGCAAGATCGAAGGCAGGGGATAAACGCCATCGACTATGCGGTGAATTCAACAGGAAACCGGTGTTCTTGGTATGGTCGTCGTGATTTCTCGCCACCACGTTGAAAACCATTCGACGGTAAATTTCGATCGCATCGCTTCTAGGTAGCCGCAATTGTCTGGCCACCGCCAACAATTGCTCATAACTATAGGCTCCGGCCATTTTATAATCGGCGTGGTCGATTGCACATAACGAAATAAAATGATGTTTGTCGTTTAGTGAACGATCAAAGCGCTTTGTCATAAAGTGCGCCCGCGGGCCTTCGATGATTAACTCCGATGACGAGACATCGATACCGGCGTCCTTTGCCATCAAATGGTAAGCGTATTCGATGCGCCCAAACCCCTGCGGATCACCGAAAACTTCACTGTTTTTACGATGCTCCTCCACGCCATCGAATTTAAGCAAGTATTGCTCAAACCCTGCTGGCGCATCGACCTGACCGGAATGAAACTGCGTTCTATCCGCATTCACCGCAATCAATGCTTTTGCCCGTGCCCCTCCTGCTGAAGTGCCTACCTGAAATAATGCGCTCATCGCCCTGTCATTGTCGAGGTCGGGCTCGATATTTTCGCCGAGACCAGCGCGTTGGTCGAGCACCTGTTGCGCCATCGACACCAGGGAATCCAGCTCAATCCGCTCACTTTTACCAGCCATAGCGTCTATCTCTGGCTCAAACTCTAAAGCACCCATGCCGCGTTTACCGGTGTAAAGCAACCGTTCAAGTACGCTAAATGATTTAATATCACGACCGTTCCTGACGAGCCAGCTGTCGATAACTGCATTGCCAAAATCATCCGGCAGGGTATCGGAAAAGGCCGCTGGGAGCCCCCGATAAGTTTCTACGTTTAGTCCGGGAAACTGATATTTACGTGGCGATAAAGGCATCTTCAACGGTGCAATTTCTACCCCCTGGTTTAACCAGTCCGGAGCATATTCGAAGGTGCTCAGCCGCGTCTGCGGATCATACGCAAGCGCTCCGACCAGTTGCCCCCATAGACGCACCGCGGCGAGGTTTTGCATTACCAGTCGAGATCCGCGTCTTGATCAGGCGTGGCGGTCTCTACTTTGTGCGCATGCCGACCGGAAGCCCGCAGCCTTTGTTTGCCTTTTAATTTCAGCTGCTGCATCGGACTGAATGTTATTTCCGGCACAAACTGTTCGAGCAAATCAAGCCGTCCGAGAACACGAAGCAACGCAATAATATTCTCAAACTTACCCGAACCACTGACCAGCCTGCGGTAACTAAGGCGCGATAATCCAATTTCATCGGCTACCTGTAGCTGGGTCAAATTTTGCTCCAGGCGTATTTGCTCAATTCGACGACCAATCTCTTTGGCTATCGACTGATCGGACATTGCTTCAAATTCCATAATGATAACTTTAATAACTATAAACTTAGTTAAAATAAATAATGGTAACATTAATTACCATTAAAATCTCATATTAAAAAATCAATCAATGCTAACTTATTTATACATAAATCATATTATATGATACTAATGATTAGTTATTTAACCATTAAATAAAATATTAAAGGGGAAGATCATCAAAAGCCCGGTCGCGCAAGTCTGACCGGATTGATATGTATCTACGACGGGCTTATCTCGGGTGCAGCCAGTCCGGCAAAAAGCTGTAAGGATCCCGCTTAATGGTATCGTTGTACGGAATATTCCTGGCATTCAGCATTTCTTCCAGCTCTCCTGCCTTACCAACATCGAAAAAATCAGTTGCACCACCAACAAATTTGTCGCCCACAAATATTTGCGGAATGGTCGGCCAGTCATTCCTCTGCCTGAGCACTTCGAATATTTTGCCGCCGCGATCATTTTCCTGATAAGCAACCGAATCGAGGTCGACCGTAATGTATGGAATATCGCAGGCACTCATCATCTTGCGTGCCGACCAGCAAAACTCACACCACTCCAGCGAAAACATAACCACCTGATTAGAGTTAGCGCTCAATACCGCATCCACCTCCGCTACAGCCGACTCATCCAGCGCAACTTCATCAGCCACCTCGACCCCTTCCGGCTCGGCTTCATCGGCTTCAGGCTCGCTAACATCGAAGCGGCAGGCGGGTGTAGAACGGGATATAGCCATCTCGTCATCGTTCATTTCGGTGGCTATATCTTCAAACAGGGGCGTAGATAGATAGCGTTCACCGGTATCGGGTAACATGCACAGGATGTTAGTACCGGCGGCTGCGGTTTCCGCAATTTGTAAGGCCCCAGCAAAGGTTGCCCCGGAACTGGTACCGACAAATATTCCTTCTTTTTGCGCCAAATCTTTGGAGCACTGAATCGCGAAATTGCCATTGATAGGGAGAAAGCCGTCTATATTGCCTGCATCGGTTACCTGTTCGGCCAGTTTTGGAATGAAATCTGGTGACCAGCCCTGCATTAAATGCGGCCTGAAATTCGGGTGACTTTGGCTATGCGAGCCGTCGGTATTTCGGGGTTGAGGAATATCACTACCCAAAGTCTGCGAGTTATCCGGTTCACAGACGATCACTTTTGTCTGCGGACTTTTATCTTTCAGCACCCTCGATACACCATTGATAGTCCCGCCGGTTCCGAAACCGCTAACCCAGTAATCAAGCGTCACATCGTCGAAATCGTTAAGAATTTCAACCGCCGTTGTACGCGCATGTATATCGGCATTAGCCGGGTTTTCAAACTGCCGCGCTCTCCACCATCCATGTGCAGCCGCCAGTTCATCCACTTTCTTCACCATACCCGACCCCATTTCCGAGGCCGGCGTCAATACGACCTTCGCACCCAGAAAGCGCATCATGCGGCGGCGTTCGATGCTAAAATTTTCTGCCATGACAACTACCAGTGGATAGCCCTTCTGCGCACACACCATCGCCAGGCCGATACCGGTATTACCGCTAGTGCCTTCGATAACTGTTTGCCCAGGCTTTAACTCTCCGCGTGCTTCAGCATCCTCAATGACACCCAGCGCTAGCCGATCCTTGACTGACGCCATCGGGTTAAACGATTCTACTTTGACATAGATATTGACATTATCCGGCCCCAGATTATTAATCTTCACTATCGGCGTATTGCCAACGGTATCCAGAATACTGTTATATCGATTAGCCATAACTAACCCTCCTCGTGTTCAATCATTATTTTATCTGGCCGGCGGGACAATCGGATTATATTATTCGATAAATCGACGACCCAGTTCAAGCATTATACCCGTTAAATTAAGTCATTGGGATGAGCAGCTTTAATTCGTTATTGTCTGACTGAAACCTGTCGCTAGTAGATGTATTTACCACTACAATCCGCCCGCTGCGTCACTGTTTAAATTAGCAATTGTATGATTATTTTCTCATCTTATATTCATTTTACGACACTAGTATGGCAATAAAACTACAGGCACTGGGCGGCGACAGAATCGGACCCGAGGTGGTAAACGCTTCGCTCAAAGTGCTCGATGTCGTTGGCAATTCCCTCGGGCTGAATATAGATCTTAGTGTAGACCTGTTGCACGGCGCTGCCTGGGAAAAATATGGCCAGTTTTGCAGGATAGCTTGATTATCGACGCACTGGTTATTCGAAAGAACTGGTATGTCGCACATCCTTACCCTGTACTAAAAAAACAATGTATTCGCAGATGTTCTTCGAATGGTCACCGATACGCTCCAGCGCGCGTGCGCACCAGGATACGCGCAGTGCATTTTTAATCGTGCGCGGGTCTTCCATCATGTGTGTAATCAGTTGGCGCATCATAGCCTCGAATTCAACATTTATTTTCTCGTCCATCGCTATCGTTTTCATCGCATCTTCTACGCTCATACGCGCAAATGCATCAAGCGCCCGGTTTAGCATTTTGCTGACCAGTTCCCCAAGGTGTTCGATATTGACGAAGTTCGACGATGAGGCACCTTCGTCGATCAGCTCCAGTTGGTTACGCCCCAGTTTTTCTGCCTGATCGCCGATTCTTTCCAGGTCGGTGATGGTTTTTATGATCGCAACAACAAGCCGTAAATCGCTGGCAGCCGGTTGACGTCGTGCGAGTATTCCAACGCACTGCTCGTCGATATCGACTTCCATACGATTAATCTTGTAATCGTCTTTCACCACGCGACTGGCTATTTCGGAATCTGATTCCAGCAACCCCTTAAGGCCATTATTAACCTGAGTTTCGACCAGACCTCCCATTGTTAGCACCTGGTTTCGAATATTTTCGAGCTCATGGTCAAATCGTTTAGAAATATGACCGCCTAAATGCGTTTCCTGATTCATATTTTTACCCAAATTTTCCGGTAATGTAGTTTTCTGTCATTTGATGGCGCGGATTGGTGAATATTCGGCTCGTTTCTCCGACTTCTACTAATTTACCCAGATGAAAATAAGCCGTGCGTTGCGAGACCCTGGCCGCCTGTTGCATTGAATGCGTGACAATAGCAATGGTGAAGTTGGTACGTAATTCGTCGATGAGTTCTTCTATAACAGCGGTTGCTATCGGGTCGAGCGCCGAAGCTGGCTCATCCATTAATATTACCTCAGGACTGACCGCTATCGTGCGAGCTATGCATAGCCGCTGTTGCTGACCACCCGACAAACTGGTGCCAGGAGCAGCTAAACGGTCTTTCACTTCGTCAAATAAACCGGCCCTTTCCAGGCTGGTGACGACGATTTCATCGAGTTCGGCATTGCTCCTGGCTAAACCATGTATGCGCGGGCCGTAAGCGACGTTGTCATAAACTGATTTTGGGAACGGATTGGGTTTCTGAAACACCATTCCAACACGCGCACGCAGCAATACAGGATCCATTTTCTTTGCGTAAATATCTTCGTCATCGAGGGTTAAATGACCGGTGACTTTACAGCCCACAATCGTGTCATTCATGCGGTTTAGCGCTCTCAGGTAGGTTGATTTACCGCAGCCCGATGGCCCTATCAGGGCAATCACTTCGTTATGACCAATATCCAGTGAGGCATCGAATATAGCCTGCTTGTCACCATAGAATACATTGACATTACGGGTCGAGATTTTTGCTTTGATGACGGCGGTTGCCTTTATATTCTAAGCTACTGCTGGATTCTACACGAATTCGAATCCGTTCAGGCGCGATTACCACCATCGATTAAATCGGGCACGCGACCAGATATTGACTTATCATACGAGATTGAATTATCACTCCGTTTTGCCTGATAATTTCCAGAGGCCCATGAATTGGTCGGTTTACATCATAGAATCAGACGATAGCTCCTACTACACCGGCATCACCACCGATGTCGAACGCCGTTTTTCAGAACATAGTTCTAGCCCACTCGGCGCGAAATTCTTCAATGGCAGAACACCGCTCAAAATCGTCTACCAGGAAGGCGGACATACACGTAGCACCGCGAGCAAACGTGAGGCCGAAATCAAGAAGATGACGCGTTTACAAAAACAGTCTTTTTTAGCAAGCCACTAGAACCGTTAGTTGCAAACCATGGATTTATCATCAGTAGTCATAGTCACCCTTACCGCATGCTCAATATTAGGCGGATTTTTCAACGCTATATCGGGCGGTGCAGGCATGATCATAGTGCCGCTCATGCTGGTATTGGGCATTCCACCGATTAATGCCATAGCGGTAAACAAGTTCCAGAACACGCTGGGAAGCGCCACGGCAACTTACCAATACCTGCGTAAAGGGTTTATTGATTTTCACTCTATTAGGTCACTGTTGTTATATACACTGACTTTCTCGTGCATCGGTGTCGGACTGCTTCAATGGTTTTCAGCGGCGGGAATACTCGAAGTAATCATTCCCTATGTACTCATTTTTATAGGGTTGTCTTTTGCCTTTCTGCCAAAAACACACAGCGCCAGGAATGAAGCGAAAATGCCACGAGGCCGATTTAACGCGGTGATCGGCACCAGCGCCGGTCTTTACGGCGGTTTTTTCGGATTAGGAACCGGGCCTGCTCTGGCACTAGCGTTTTCCACCCTGCGAGGCTATGAACTGCGACTGGCAGTTTCTAATAGCAGAATCGTGATGATGGTGATCCATTCCTCTTCGCTGTTAATATTAATGATCAACGGTCACGTCTGGTGGTTGGTTGCGATCTGTATGGCAGTAGGCAACATGCTCGGATCTTATATTGGTTCGCATCTATTGATTAAATCCGGCCATGGCTTTATCAAAGCGCTACTGGTCATCGTACCCCTGGCGAGCGCGGCTAAACTGTTGTTTTTTAGCTAAAAACCCAAATTTCGTCATTCCTGCGCAGACGGGAATCTATCAACCCGGCCATCTTCTAGTCGTTTGCAATCACCCAATATTCCCTACACAATCGATGCGGAAATTAATAAGCAGAAAGGACTGATTGCTAAATGATCAACCGCTATTTGAATCGGGCACCCGGAAGCGAATTGATCAGAGGTAAAAATTCACTTTTCAAGACCATATATGACCCCGGCCCTAGCCCTGTATATTCGTTATAAGACCCAGACCCAACCTAATAAAGTCTAGGGAAAATAATGACTAATCGAAGTGCCGTTGATACGATCAAAGGATATTTCTACCAATTCGGCATGTCGATATTGAGCGTGTTGCGATTAGCTAATGATAGCGATTCTATCTCAATTGAATGTGTTGAGGACATAGGTCACTCCATCTTGGTAATATATCAATATTAATGAAATGACACAGAATCCTGAACACTACCCCCCATCAAGTTCCCCCTCACCCAACAACAACCGAATAACTAGTACTACGCCCACCCCCAGCATCTTTTTTAAGCGCACCAAGGTCGATCAAATTGAGAATATCGCGGTAGGCTGTATCCTGTGAGCACTTCGCCATATTTGCCCATTTTGAGGTAGTGAGCTTGCCTTCGAATCCATCCAGCAATTTGTTGAGCATTTTTATCTGGCGCTCATTCAAAGTCTCTTTAGCGAATCGCTCCCAGAAGCGCGCTTTGCCCAGTATAGATGCTAATGTCTCCTGCGCGCCATCAATTGCGTTTTGTAGGCAGTTCAGAAACCAGTTTTGCCACTGCGTAACATTGAGTTCACCTTTTTGTGTTGCTTCCAGTATGTCGTAGTAGTTCTTGCGCTGATGCCGAATTTGCGCCGACATGCTGTAGAAACGCTGGCCTGTTTGCTCCGATCTTGCTAGTGCTATATCGGCAATGGCACGAGCGATACGGCCATTGCCATCGTCGAAGGGATGGATGGTTATAAACCACAAATGCGCCAGTCCTGCGTAAAGTAGCGGATCGATGTCACCCGGTTGCTCAAACCAGTCGAGGAATCTATCCATTTCTTCGGCCATGCGATCCGCTGGAGGGGCCTCATAGTGAACCTTTTCCCGGCCAAATGGGCCCGAAATTACCTGCATAGGGCCGTCAATATCATTGCGCCAGCTGCCGACATTAATGATGCGCATTCCACTTCGACCTGTTGGAAATAGCGATGCATGCCAGGCGAACAGGCGCTCTTCGGTCAGTGGCTCGGGATAGTTGGCTGTCGCATCAAGTATCATTTCGACTACGCCTTCGACATGACGGTCGGAGGGGGCAAGATCCCCGATATCTAATCCGAGCCGCCGTGCGATAGATGATTTGACCTGGTCGTGATCTAATATCTCGCCCTCAATTTCGCTGGATTTAACAACATCTTCGGTCAGTGTTCGAAGGTGTGCTTCGCTGCGCAGCTCAAAGCCTAGTGCCTCCATTCGACCTAACAGTAGTCCCTGTCCCCGTGAAACCTGTGTTAGTAATCGGATCAGGCTTTGTTCATCCCAGGTGAAAGTGGGCCAATTTGATTTATCCCACAAATACATTTCATAATCTCCGCGTAATATGCGGAAATAATGAGCTCTATTCTTCGCAATTGCAAGGATAAAATCAGCAAATATTGCGGAGAATAGGACTGTTATTCTCCGCAGGAGGAGACAGCCTACCTAAGTATCGAAGCAATAAATTCGTCATTCCGATACGTCGGACCGTTGCGAAGGCAGGAATCTAGTGCCCTTGAATGCAATATTTTAAAGATTCCCGCCTTCGTAGAAAAGACAGATTTTTAAGGCCGACGCTCTACTAAACTAAGAACCTGATCACATCCCGCTATACAAGGCTCGAAATATCCGCCGCGAATGTCGGGAATGCAAACATTTCACCACCCAGGTCCTCGGCACTGATATTGTGGCGCATCGCCAGCGCGAACAGGTGGATAAGCTCTTCGCCGTGATGGCCAACCAGATGCGCACCAACAATCCGACGCGTACCCTTTTCTACCAGCACTTTCGCCCAGGCCACGGTTTCGGCATAAAATCGAGCTGAAAACCATTGCGACATATCCGAGGTTTTCACCTCGACATCGATACCAGCTTTTTCCGCCTCGGCCTCGGTCAAACCTACGCTGCTTAACGCAGGGACGGTATACACAGCGCTCGGAACAACTGAGTAGTCGGGTGATTTGTGCGCACCTTCGACGATATTCGACCCGACAATACGGCCTTCGTAAGTGGCCAATGGTGAAAGCTGAGCCGAGTGCACCAGCGCATCGCCAGCTACCCAGATGGCGGGATTGGAAACCGAACGCAGGTATTCATCCACTTCGATGCGGATACCATCGTGTTGAACATTGGCAGCGTCCAGATTTAACTCACCAACATTAGCAATACGACCTGTTCCGTTGACAACCTTACTGGCATCGATGATCTGCTGTTTGCCTTCGTGAATGTAGTTCACGCGCAGCTTACCGTCGATTTTCTCAATACCCTGAACTTCGACGCCTGTTTTCAGCGTGATACCGATGCGCTCGCTTTCTTTACTAATCGCTGCGACTGCATCAGCATCGAGCCGCGGTAAAAGTTGCGGCATCATTTCCAGAATCGTGACTTTTGCCCCGGCGCGTGCGTAGACATGGCTGAACTCCATCGCGATGACACCACCGCCAATAAATACCACTTCGTCCGGCAATTCACGCTCGGTAAGCACATCGTCAGAAGTGATCAGGTGTTCGGCTCCCGGCAACGAAAGTGGGCGTGTGATTGACCCTGTGGCGATGACAAAATTATCAGCCTCGATTTGCTCGCCGTTAACTTCGACCGTATTTGGGCCGGTAAACTTCGCTTTGCCTTTATAAACCTTGCCACGGCCATTAGCAGTATCTTCCATCGCGCCCGGAATGAAATCGATCATGTCGCTCTTGCGATCAATCAACGCCGACCAGTTGAGTTTCGCCGGACCAACTTCGATGCCATGGGCACCGGCGATTTCAATCTCGTGCATCGCCTGGGCCGCTGCAACGAGTACTTTTTTGGGAGTACATCCGCGATTCGGGCAGGTGCCACCAAATAGGTCAGATTCGATAAAAGCAATCGACTTTCCCGCAGCATGCGCAATCTGCGATACACCGAAACCAGCGTTGCCGCCACCTATAATGACTATATCGTAACGTTTAGACATGACTGTTAATCTCCAGATTAGCTTCGTGACTAGCTAGGTCGCGATTCAGCATTTGCAAAAATTCTCCGCTTTCGACCAGGTCGACAAGCTCGTCGCTGCCGCCGATAGACACATCGTCGACAAATATTTGTGGCACTGTATAGCGCTGCGAGCGGTCAATCATTTCAGCCTGTTTCTCAAAATCGTACGAGACCTCATATTCGGTGTACGGCAATTCCAGTTCATTTAACAATCCTTTAGCGCGCACGCAAAAAGGGCAGGTATTCTGTGTGTAGATCTCAATGTTGGCCATGATTCGCCTCCGGGTTGCATTATTGACCAAACGGTCATAAACTAGTCAAAATTTTAGCCGCTTAAGCAAATGGGCGGCCACTGAAAACGATAATAAATATTATTGACCGTTTAGTCAATAACTATTTTAAAATAATATTACCCGATGAAATAATATGTCCAGACCACGCGAATTTGATGAAGAACGAGTAAAGGAAGCGCTCATGAAAATCTTTTGGCAAAAGGGTTATGAGGCGACCACAATGCAAGACCTGGTCGACGCTACGGGCCTGCTCAAGGGCAGCCTGTACGGGGCGTTTGGAGACAAACAGGCGCTTTATATGATAGCGCTAGCGCATTATGATCATACCCGCATGCAGGCGGGCATTGATATGCTAAATGGGGAAGGTAGTGCCAGAGAAAAAATTACGCGTCTTTTCGATGCGGTAATCGAAGCGACCAAAGCCGGTGAGTTTGGCGGGGGATGCCTGCTATGCAACGCCAGTATCGAGATGGCCCCGGTCGATAGCGCGGTTGAAAGCTCGGTGAAGACCACTATTCGTCGTCTACAAGCTGCGTTAAGAAGCGCTATCGAATCAGCACTGAAACCGGCAGATGATGCGACAACTCTTTCCACTTTGATTATCAGTGCCTATTTTGGCGCGCGGGTGTTGGCGAAAGCAGGCGCACCGCTGCAAATGATTGCAGATACGCGTGATCGATGTCTGAAGGATCTAGTCTAAGACGACTCTGAATTATTCCGCAGGATAATGCTGCGACCAGATACGCTCTACCGCCGGTCTTTGTCGCACGGTATCGCAGAGTCGTTTTAATTTGGGGCAGCGCGCTAGTAACTCTTGCGGTTGCTCGTGCCAATTCGCGAGCATTAAAAGGTAAGGATCGATAACGCTGTATTGGCCCCCAAGCAGAAAAGGCCCATCGCCCAATTCCTGTTCTAACAAATCCCAGGCCCGATCCATATCTTCTCTGGCCTTTTTCTTTACTGAATCTGCACAACTGGCATCGGTGGTGAAACGCTCGCTGTAGTACAGGCGCAAATCCGCTTCGTATATATTTGCCACAGCATAAAATAACCACCGATAAACCTGCGCACGTTCGGCACTACCTGGTGGCGGCAATAGTCTGGAGTCAGGATGATTATCGGCAATTTGCAGCATTATCGCAGCCGACTCGGTAAGCAGTAAACCATCCGGTAATGCTAAAGCCGGAATTTGTCCTCGCGGGTTAATGGCAAGAAATTCAGGCTTTGTTTCTTCGCCTTTTCCCAGATCTAAAACCACGCGCTGGTAGTCGGCCCCTACTTCTTCCAGCAGAATCTGTGGCGCTAATGCACCGGTTTCCTGCGCCCAATATAGTGTGTACATAGTGTTTCTAACTCGTTAATTAAAAAGACAGTGTTTGGTGAAATCTTTTAATTCGCGACCAGTCCAGTCAGATTTGTTCTTATCCTTTTAGGATTGGCACCATTCTTCGCTACCAATTTCTGGCGAATAGCCGGTGATCAGGCTCGTCAAAAACAAAGCTAATACAAGATATTTCATCTA
>CAXMRQ010000219.1:0-8798 GCA_964196115.1 uncultured Gammaproteobacteria bacterium | reverse complement strand
GCGGTTACCAGAATGACGTCAATATTTCGATTTTGATCGCGAAGCGATTTCAAAAATTCGAGACCGTTTCCATCGGGAAAATGAATATCCAGCAGTATCAGCTCGGGTTCGAGAATTTCGATCATTTCGCGGCAGTCATGAAGATTATGCGCGAGTCCTATAGTTTCAAAAGCTTCGAGTTTCTGCAGAAATCTATGTTGAATTTCGGCAATCCTGGGGTCATCTTCGGCGATAATGGTGCGAATTAGATTCATGCTTCGAGCCTTTCTATCGAATCGGCGTTTTCTTCCAGGCCGGGTATCTTGGGCAGGTAGACGATAACACGACCACCGCCGGTTTCGAGATTGCTAAGCGTTATTTGTCCATGCAATTCCTGCAAAATAGTCGCAACCAGAAACAATCCATAACCGTGACCATCTTCCATTTTGGTGCTCACCCCTTTTTCGAATATTCGTTGCTGCTCCGCTAACGGTATGCCCTCGCCATGATCTTCGATTTCAAAAATTAAATCATTGCCGTAATCACTCATACTGAGTTTTATTGTCCCGGGTCCAGCAGTATTTTGTTTGAGCTGAAGTCGGGTAGCTTCGAAAGCGTTATCCAGCAGATTTCCCAGTAGCGTTACCAGGCGCTCGCGCGGAAGGTGTTCGGGCACATCGACCATGTGGCTTTCGCTATCCACGATTAACTCGAGCCCCAGTTCTCTTGCGCGATTGAATTTGCCGAGTATGCAGCCCGCGACTATCGGGTCGGGTACCGCGTCAACCAGCAGGTGAACCAGTTCCTGAACGCCTTTACTTTCCTGGCCGATGAGTTCCAATGCCTGATCTTTAGCATCGAGTTGAATCAAACCGGCAATAGTGTGCAATTTGTTGGCGTATTCGTGGCTTTGCGATCGCAGGGTTTCAGCGTATTGCTCGATATGTGAAAGTTGGCGGGTTAATAATTCGAGTTCGCCCTTAGGACGGAAGCTCGACACCACGCCCGTGGTTTGTCCCTGTACCAATACAGGCAAGCGGTTAACGATCAGGCTTTGGCCGTTAATCCAGACCTCCTTGTCGTGTTCGGGTTTACCGCTTTCCAGCGCGGTCCAGATATCGCTATCGGGTAACACCTGCCGGATATCCCGGCCAGTTAGCGACTGGTGTTTGGGCAGCTTCAGAGTTTCGACCGCAGTTTTGTTGAAGGTGGTAATAATGCCCTCACGGTCGATGGAGATAATGCCTTCGCGCACGGTTTCCAGGGTCGTGTTACGTTCCTCGAAAAGTCGGGCGATCTCTTCGGGTTCGAGTCCAAAAAGAATTCGTTTAAAGTGTTCCGATATCGCCATACCCACCAATACGCTGATGAATAGCGAAGCGATAACAATCATGATAACCGACTTTTGATAGCCGCTAATGGTTTCGCCGACACTATCGAGCATGTAACCAACGCTGGTGACGCCAATTACCTCACCGCGATCATCTAGTATTGGCGACTTGCCGCGCATCGACGGACCGAGACTGCCAACCGCTTTAGACACGTAAGATTCTTTTTTCTCGATCGCTCGCTGATTATCCCCACCTACGCGTTTTTTACCGATGCGATCAACAATAGGGTGCGAAAAGCGAATGCCTTCTAGATCACCCACTACGATAAAACGCGCATCGGTCTCCTCGCGTATTGACTCTGCCAACGGTTGAATTTGATCGACATCGCGATTGATTAAACCCTGACGAACCTGTGGCAAGGCCGATACCACGCGCGATAACTGCAGTGCCTGGTCGCCTATCCTGTCTTCCAGAACTACCTTGATATAGTGAAGCGTAAAACTGCCGCTAATAATAGCCTGCAACAACACGACAAATATCAGGGTCAGCATCAGGCGGGTTTGCAGACGCGCCTGGGTAAATAATTGAGTAATACCGGTCATTAAAATCCCCCTGCTGCGAGTTACTTACGGCTCGAATCGCTATTATATCGCTATTAATTGAATGTGCTGATTGATGCTATCGACAGTCAAAACAGTATACCCCTGTATATGTGAATTGGTATTTGCCTATTTTCCAGAAAAGTAGACCCGGCTAAGGTATTGAATTAAAACATTTTTATTTGGTCCAAAACAGGAGTAAAATGTCTGCAACAGGCTCATTGACAGAGACTATTATATGGAATTGAAACGCCTTATACCGCCGGCCCACATCGTAAACGTGATTCTCGCGATTGCGCTAAGCTTCTATCTGTTTAGCGATAACGACTCCGAACAGGATTCTACGGCTGTAGAATTTGCTCCGGACGCCCTTCGAGCTAACTTCAAAATAAAAGATTCCAGCCAATCCGTACTCGACTATTCAAGCGATGTCTCGACCCAGCTTGCGCAAATTAAAATTGAAAATTCCCAACTTGAAGAGGAAATTCGGGGATTGTTATTAAACGGTGATTTTAAGAAATCTACTACAATGTTACTCGAAATTGCCGCGCTTGCTATTGAGCAAGGCGATAAAAGCAAACTCGGCAAAATCATGCTGCTATTGGGCGAGGTCGCTACCAATGCGCAGGAACTTGATATGGCCGAGGTTTATTTGCAGGAAGCGCTCGATATAGCGCTACAGTCGGGCAATAATATGGCCGCCGCACGCAGCTATCAACAGTTTGGTCGCCTGCATATTCGCTCCAGGGAATTGGCGCGAGACGCCGCAACCGCCTACGATAATTTATGGATTGCGCGTAATCAAATGTATGAAGGTCGCTATCGCGAGGCAGAAGTTAATCTACGCCAGGTGATAGACACCAATTTAGAAATACGCCGCTATGGCGCTGCTGCGAGTGCACTCGAAACCTTGTCCACGTTTCATAAGCACTTTCATGACGACTATCTGGCTCAGGAAGCGGCGATGGAGTCAGCGAGGCTATATGCCTCATCGGGTCAGATTTACCGCTCCAGGAGAATACTCGAGTCACTAAACAACGATGGCATGGATAGCCTGCAAGCTGAATCGATGCAGGCTGAAATAAATGCGCTATTTGAGCAGCATAATAATGATATGAGGCAAACGGCGATAGCGCGTGATTATCAGATGCTATACCGTCATTACAAGGCCAAAGGCGATTATGAGCGAGCCTGGAAATTAAGAATTTTGGCAAGTAAATCACTGGCCAAGACCTCCGGACGATCCATGTATGCGCGCCAGGCGGACGTTTTGGCGATTTTATATAATTCTAATTTTACGATGGATAAGGCGAAAAATTATTTAGATCAGGCCAGTAATCTATTTGAGGATCAGGGCGAAGATGATTTGTCGGCTTCGACGCAAAACATGTATTCACTGATTTACTGACTATTCTCTTCTCCCGATTGTAGGAGTCTGTCGGACTTAGGATAAATCTACGGTGGAAAAACCACTTTGGCCAGATTTTCCTATCCATTTCGTTAAATATGAATGACTATTCTCCTCAATCGATAGAAAATTCTGACTCAAAATGGCTTTCCCTCGACAATTGCGTCCTGCATCGCCTAAAGCGCCTACTTTTGGTGTTCTACTACCGTACATCCTGTACATATCGCTACGATTACCTAAGTCCGACAGACTCCTGGGGCCGAATTCATTCGGTCGATAATTCAACATTGGTCGAATGAATTCGACCCTACCAGTATGCCTTCGTATGAAAATTTAATATGATCCGCGATTCGGCTGAGTTCTAAAATTTTGCTGACCTGATTAAGATAATGTTGAATTCCTTAACTGAACAAAAGACTGCCGATGGCACTGCCTATTTCGATTGTGGTGATGGTGAAGCGCTGGTGCTGATTCATGGGGTTGGCCTCAATAAGCAGGTTTGGCAGCCACAAATAGATGCTTTCAACGCTGACTATCGCGTCATCGCCTACGATACATTGGGGCATGGGAATAGTCGTATACCAACCGTTGATATTCCGCTTGATGACTATTTCGAGCAGCTGGCCGAATTGCTCGATACGCTTGATATTCCCTGTGCTAATCTTTGTGGGCATTCGATGGGCGCACTGATTACGCTCGGCTTCAGTCTTAAATACCCGCATCGAGTGCGTCGAATTATTTCAATGATGGGTGCCCATGATCGTAGTCCCGAACATCAGCAGCGATCTCGAAAAGTCGCTGATATTCTTGCCAGCCCTGAAGCCGCAGTATTGTTGAACTCCACGCTTGATCGGTGGTTTACCAGGCAGGACTATGCCGATCCTAAGCGCGCTACACAGATTGCACAGGTACGAGACTGGCTAGAAGCAACGGATAAATCGGGTTATAGCAAGGCCTACCGGATATTTGCCGACAATGGCGAAACCTATGTTGGTCTATTGGCGCAAATAGCTGCACCTGCACTATTTATTACCGCGCAGGACGACCCCAATTCAACCCCCGAAATGTCAAACCGAATGGCGCGCGAAGTGCAGCAGGGACAGGCCTACGTGATGCCGGGCGAAAGACATATGGGACAATTTCTCGGCGCGGCGAGTATAGAGCCGTTAATGCGCAAGTTCCTAAAAACCTCTTTAACTGAGGGATAGTCAAATGGATAAAGTAGGTGCCACACAATCGATAACTATAATGTTTATATCGGTGATTATCACGAGGGTGATATTTACCCCGTCAAGCCTACGGCCGAGGAATAGAGACTAGCCTGAGGATTCGGGCGTTTCAGGCAGTCTGTCGAATAAACCAACTCGGTTCGTATCGCTAGCGAGGGTGAGGCAGACTTAACTATAAAGACCCTATTAGACGGTGTCGCGTTTCGGTAATCTAAAGTCGCTGCGATGTCAGACGACTTGCCCCGCTATATCTATTCTCTCTCCCATATCTGCCATTTCTGGCGGCTACCTGTTGCACGAGGACTAATGATGACCGACCAAGACGACGATTATGATGATGAAGATGATCTGGATCTCTCGACCCTGCCCGATGATGAGCTTGTCGAGCAGATGCATGATGATCTTTATAACGGATTAAAGGAAGAAATCGCCGAAGGTACTCAAATTTTGCTCGACCGTGGATGGAGCGCCAACAAGGTATTGAACCAGGCCCTGGTCGACGGCATGACTATCGTTGGTATCGATTTCCGTGATGGCATCCTGTTCGTACCCGAAGTGTTGATGTCGGCAAATGCGATGAAAGCTGGAATGGCATTACTTAAACCATTACTGGCTGAATCTGATGAACCAGCAGCCGGCAAAATGGTTATTGGTACGGTTAAGGGCGATATCCACGATATTGGCAAAAACCTGGTGTGCATGATGATGGAAGGCGCTGGATTCGAAGTTTTCGATCTCGGTATTAATACGCCGGTGGAAAAATACCTCGAAGCTCTGGAAGAGCATAAGCCTGAAATTCTTGGCATGTCAGCGCTACTGACAACCACCATGCCCTATATGAAAGTTGTTATCGACACGATGAAAGAAAAAGGAATTCGTGACGATTACATCATTCTGGTCGGTGGCGCACCACTGAACCAGGAGTTCGGCGATGCGGTCGGTGCCGATGCCTATTGCCGTGATGCGGCCGTGGCTGCCGATACTGCGAAGCAATTAGTGGCAGAGCGTCGCGCGCGTTAATTCGGGCCTGTTGACAGGTTCACAAGTGCGATATGGAAAAGGCAGCTTCGATTCTGGTAATAACCTGTGCTGCCGTAGCGCGTGAAGTAAACGATATCAAAAAGCTTGGTGCCTGGGCGCAGATGGACCTGCAGAGCATCACTGCCGACTTACATGTCACGCCCGAGAAAATTCCGCAGGCCGTAGCCGACAAGATCGATCAGGCTCGCGACAGCTATGATCATATTTTTGTTGCTTACGGGGATTGTGGTACTAGTGGAGCACTCGACAAGGTTCTGCAAGAACGCGGTGTGAGTCGTTTGCCGGGTGCGCATTGTTATGACTTCCTCGCCGGAGAAGAAACCTTCGCATGCCTCCAGGATGAAGAGCCCGGCACATTTTACCTGACCGATTTCCTCGCAAGGCATTTTGAAAGACTGGTGATCGGAACACTGGGGCTGGACAAACATCCGGAATTAAAGTCGATGTACTTTGGTAATTACACCCGCCTGGTTTATCTGGCGCAAACCGATTCGGATGAGCTGACTGAAATGGCGCAAAAAGCTGCCGACAAACTCGAACTGCGCTTCGAGCGAATTTTCACCGGCACTGGCGAAATGGTGCCCGCCCTCGACGCAGCGATGCAGGCGGCGATGTGGCAAAGTTAAAAATAGTCTACTGGAACGATATTCCGGGTCAGGTAGTGGTGCGCGAAGGTCGACGTAACACGCGCATGCGCCTGTCGCCAAGATTCATGAAGGCAATCGAACGCGCAGCCTATCGGTTGAAAAAGCAGCATAAAGACGCGTATTTCGATCCCTGGCACGATGTTGATCAACCCTTTGAGGGTAACATCCGTGAACAGGCAGAAATTCTGGTGCGCCAGCTAGAAGAGCAGTATTCCGAAGCAGTTCTGGACAAATTAATCCGTGCGAGTGGAAAAGATGAATCTCGCACGTTGAATTCCTGACAGGAGCCATCAGTGTACAAAATCCGCCAGTGGTCGGTAACGCATTCGAGAAAACTCGAAGCGTTTTATTATTTTCTTGAGCCTTTATTCGTCAGGCTTTACCCATTGTGGCGGGCGATTGGCACACAGCGTGTTGAAAAACCATTTCGCCTGTTAGAGAAAACAGCCAAAAATCTGATGTTCGGTTGCCAGATGTGCGGGCAATGCACCCTAAGCAATACGGGCATGTCCTGCCCGATGAATTGCCCTAAATCTATTCGAAACGGACCCTGCGGCGGTGTACGGCTGGATGGCAATTGTGAAGTCAAACCAGAGATGCGATGCGTCTGGGTAGAAGCCTGGCGTGGTAGCCAGCAAATGAAAAGGTCGGAAAATATTCGTCAGATTCAGCAACCGGTGAACTTTAGTTACAAGGGTAGTTCGTCCTGGCTGCGCGTTGCCGAGAAAGAATATACCAGCCAACACAACGAGGCAGCTAAATGATGGCAATGGATGAAAATCATCCTGGCAAGCCGCTGCCCCGAAAGCCAGGGCATGTATCGAGTGGTCGGTTTGAACGCGTATTAAGGGCCGGCCATTTTGCGATTACCAGCGAACTTGCGCCACCCGATTCAGCGCTGGCAGAAGACGTATACGAACGTGCACGGATTTTTGATGGCTATGTCGATGGAATGAACGCCACCGATGGTTCGGGCGCGAATTGCCATATGTCGAGTGTGGCGATGTGCGCATTGTTGACCGGTGTTGGTTATTCGCCGGTAATGCAAATAGCCTGCCGTGATAGAAATCGTATCGCGATTCAGGGTGATGTGTTAGGCGCTGCGGCGATGGGTGTGAGTAATGTGCTTTGCCTTAGCGGTGACGGTGTTCAGGTGGGTGACCAGCCCGAGGCGAAACCGGTATTCGACCTGGATAGTGTGTCGCTACTGGAAACGATTAAAATTATGCGTGATGAATCCCGCTTTTTAAGCGGCCGTACGATTACTACGCCACCGGAAATTTTTCTCGGCGCCGCGGAAAACCCCTGTGCGCCACCGATTGATTTTCGCCCGTATCGACTGGCAAAGAAAATCGCCGCCGGTGCCGACTTTATTCAAACGCAGTATATTTTTGACGTACCACAGCTAAAGGAATTCATGGCGAAGTCGCAGGACATGGGCTTGCTGGAAAAGTGTTTTATTTTGCCGGGTGTCGGCCCGCTCGCATCGGCCAGAACAGCGACCTGGATTCGAAACAATGTGCCGGGTATCCATATTCCTGATGCTATTATCGAGCGTCTTGCGGGTGCCGAAGACCAGAAAAAAGAAGGCCAGAAAATCTGCGTCGAATTGATTCAGCAGATTCGTGAAATACCCAGTGTCAGCGGGGTGCACATAATGGCTTATCGGCAGGAAGAAGCAGTGGCCAATATTATTAAGGAGTCCGGAGTATTAGCCGGACGACAGCCCTGGTATCCGGGTTGTGAGCAGGCTGTGTCAGCTTAAAATGCGGCTTGCCTAAGCAATTTAAGGGCTTGAACAGTTAGGTCCCGAGTAATTAATCAGTATTTTATGAGGAAAAAACAATGACCGAAACGGTTGTCAGTTCAGCTACCAGAGAGTTAGTCATCGGCTTCGACCGACCATTCGTCGTGATCGGTGAGCGCATCAATCCGACCGGGCGCAAAATCATGGCGGAAGAGATGAAAAACGGTGATTATAGCCGCGTAGAATCAGACGCCATTGCGCAGGTTCAGGCTGGTGCACACATGCTTGACGTGAATGCCGGCATACCGTTATCTGACGAGCCGCGCATACTTGCAGAAGCTATCCAACTGGTGCAAAGCCTGACCGATGTGCCATTGAGTATCGACTCGTCGATTATAGAAGCGCTCGAATCGGGGCTAGGGGTCTACCAGGGCAAAGCGCTGGTCAACTCGGTCACCGGCGAAGACGAAAGCCTCGACCGCGTGTTACCGCTAATCAAAAAATACGGTGCTGCAGTAGTCGCTATATCAAATGATGAAACTGGAATTTCTGAAGATATTGACGTCCGCTACAACGTCGCCAAAAAAATTGTCGAACGTGCAGCGGATTATGGAATTCCAGCTTGTGATGTCGTTGTCGATCCACTGGTAATGCCGATTGGCGCGATTAATACGGCTGGCCGTGAAGTACTCAGGTTGATACACCGTCTGCGGACCGAACTGAAAGTAAACACCACCTGCGGTGCTTCGAATGTCAGTTTTGGGCTGCCCAACAGAAACGGCTTCAACGGCGCATTCATCAGCATGGCAATTCAGGC
>CAXMRQ010000218.1:0-13251 GCA_964196115.1 uncultured Gammaproteobacteria bacterium | reverse complement strand
CCGCGTTGCTACTGCTTGGTCTGTGCCTGCTGGTGTTCTCGGGTCTGGAGCGCTATATCGGTGGCAAAGATGAAGCTTGAAATCGAACAACTAGGCTACCAGTTTACGGGCGAATACCCGGAAAGGATGCAATTCGATCTGTCGGTAGCTGCCGGTGAAGTGCTCAGCCTGATCGGCCCCAGTGGCTCCGGTAAATCTACCCTGCTTAATTTAATCGCCGGTTTTTTAAAGCCGGAGAGCGGACATATTCGTGTAGATGGCCAGGCTATCGAACACATACCGGCGTCTCAACGACCGGTGACGATTGTCTTTCAACAACACAATTTATTTCCGCATCTCGATCTTTATACCAATGTCGCCCTCGGCGTAAATCCATCGCTTAAACTTTCCGTCGAACAGGATCAGGTGATTAAAGACGCGCTAGACTCGCTGGGCCTGAGCGGACTTGAAAATCGCAAACCCGGCGAGTTATCGGGAGGGCAGCGACAACGCGTAGCACTTGCACGTGCGCTGGTTCGAGGCCGTAAGATACTGTTGCTCGACGAAGCCTTCGCTGCGCTCGGCCCGGCACTGCGAGAAGAATTAATCCGGTTGGTGAAATCGCTGGTAGAACGAAAACAAATGGCTGCACTACTGGTCAGTCATCAGCCCGGAGATGCGCTGATCGCATCGCATCGCACCGCATTTATACACGATGGGCGTGTTATTGCTTTGCAGCCTACGCGCCAGTTATTGGAAAAGTCTGATCTTGTTGAGGCTCGTAGATATTTGGGGTCGTTGTGAATTGTATTAAAATCTAGGCTCTTCCCTTGTTTGTCTGGGCCAGACACAGACCAGCAATCATTAAGATCGCCATTGTCAGTTAAATATCGATACTCGGTCGAATCGGGCGGGCAATTATTTAAATTCATATGGCTATATCAGGCATAACTCAAAAGTGTAATGGCACTAATGGCGAAAAGCATGGCTATGATCTTTTTAGGGCTCAGGAATTCCATTTTAAGCGACAATGCAATCAGAAGTGACATTAAGAAACTCATATTAGCGATGGTTACGACGATGCTGGCTTCTCCCAGCGAAAGTGCTGTCACCAGTGTTTTAACAATGGCGTAAGCAAGGAATCCTGAAACCGCCGAATAAACGAGTTTCGCTCGGGTAATCGAATATCGCCGCTCTATCAACAGTGCATAAAATCCGCCGGAAATAATCCAGCAAACTGCGGATATCAGTATTAGCGCATCGGCATCCGCGCCAGCAGATAAACCGGCTTTGGTCACCACCCCATAAACGGCCCGTAATAACGCGCCTAGTATGACGATGATCAGGCCTGTTTTCAGGGTATTGTGAGTCCCGGCCGAATGCTGTTGCCGATAGAGTAATAATACGGCAATAACCCCGCAGCCCACACCCGCCAGTTTTATCAGCGACAGTGATTCACCCAAAAATATCACCGCAAGTATAATCACCACAATGGTGTTCAATCGGTAAATTGTCGAACCGAGACTCACTTCCATATGCCGTAGTGATTCCAGCAGGAGAATATTGGCGGTAGCCACAGCAACTCCGGCGATCAGGCCGAATTTCCAGGTGACCGGAGCGAATATTATGGTATCGCTCCGTAACATGACATCTGACATCAATAACACTGTCCAGACCACTCCAACGCCACAAATCATCATTCCGCGTGATCGCTCGACAGCACTGTAGCGCTTGAACGTAACTTCGATCAGACCACCGAAAACAAGGCTCAATAGTGCATACAGGATCGCAGGGTTTAGCATCTGGGAATAATCGAACTAGCGCAGGCCAGGGACAATCTAGCCGACTTCCTATCTGATAATCGTCTTCAACGAACAGACTATATCATTACTTTTTAAACTGCGAAATTTGCACTTCGGTGCCGTAGTCGGCGTAATCACCTTCGCTGCGCTTACCGCGATAATCAGCCCATCCGATACTGTGATAGCGGCTTGGGCGTTGATCGCTAACGACGGTTGGTAGTGGACAAACATTGCTGGACGCCGAGGGGTTGAAGAAAAATGGCAGGCTGTAGCGTTTTCTGGTTTCCATCGCCAGTACCCGGTGAATTGGCGCCTGATAAATATCATTCGACCAGACTTGCATCATGTCGCCGGTATTGATCACTATCGCGCCAGTGACTGGCTGGACATTATGCCAATGCCCGTTGTTGTATACCTGCAAACCGCCGACATCGTCCTGCAATAACACCGTGAGTGCGCCGGCATCGGTATGGTGGTGTATGCCAAGATCGGCTACCGGTTGATGCTCCATATCTAAACCTGCCATAGGGTCTTCGAGAGGATAGTAATTAAGGCGCATGAAACCAGTATGGTTATTCGCAAAATCGTCACGCATGTGGTCTGGTGGTAGATCGAGGCCGATGCTGAAAGCTTCGAGCAGGGTTAAAGACAACCCGGTGCAGGCGTCGAAATAATCCTGCATGGTTGATTTAAAAGTTTCCTGGTTAGCCAGCCATCGATTGCATTGTCCATAGATAGGGTCGACACCTTCGCGGGTAAAATCAAACACCTCTTTTTTATCGCGTTGATTTTTGGTGAGTTCATTCGGGTAGAAACCCCAGGGGTTGTCTTTGCTGCGCAGTACCGACATTTTTTCTTCACTCGGCAACGCGAACATGGCACGGGTCTGATCCCACACGTTTTCAATCAGGTTGGCGTTTATGCCATGATTGATAACCTGGAAAAACCCCCAGGTTTGGCAGGCTTGTGCAATGTCTTTGATTGCGGCCCTGGCTGCTTCACTCGATGAATCTTGCACGAGATCGGCGATATCTATAATCGGCACCTGCTCGTCGATAGAGCCCTTTTCGGCTACCGGGTGTTTGTCAAGATTTTGCATATCAGGAGTCATGTCTAATTGGGCAGGTAGTTAATGAGTTCTTTAATATACCCCTGAGAAAACCTGGTCCCAGGATTTCTATCATAACAGAAAAGCGCAATGCGTTTGCGACTGCCCTGCAATGAAAAAAGCCCATCCTCGTCCAGCGCCTGGCGTCCCTTTTCCATGAGTTGTTTTAATCGGGGGTTATCCAGCTGATCGATTGGATAGAGATCAAGGTCAATGATTTGATCAATACTATAGATACCCACATCAGCCCCCATCGATAGATTAACTCAGGAATATGCGTGGAGAATAATAGTAGTGCGTCAGCAAATCAATCCCATTGCTGCTGGAGTAAAGCGTAGTTATCAGGGACAGGGAGTAGCTATTTTTAATTTTGGAGCAATTACTCCCTGCCCCGTGTTTGATCCTTGATGGATATTACAAATTACAACTCCTGCACCTTCTCCATTAAGTCAGCCAATGGGCATAGATCGCTAAAAGAGACCACTAAACCCATGATGGGGATAATGGCCGCGATGACGAATACCCAGATCGCCAGTATCCGACCAAACTTTTGCACCGAACCGTCGGACTTAGAAGATATATACAGGACAACATAACCGATCACCAACCAGAATGTGGCAGGTATTAAACTGAATAAGAAACACATTTTCGCCTCCCTGGTTTAAGATTTAATCATTCGCGAAACTAACCGGTGAATACCACCAGCATGCCTTACTGCTCGGCGTCAATCCGCAAGAATATTGTAGATCAGCGCCTTACGAAGCTGTTGATGTAGATCAACAAGTGCGCCGCATAAACCATATACAAGGCGCATTTATCAGGGCAATTCAGGTAATTACTTTTTTGATAATGTATTCGCTGTGCTAATGTCAGATTTAGCATGCTAATGAAGCCAGTTAAATTACCTGATGTTTGACCAAAATCACTACCTCGAAAACCGTAAGCCGCTACTGCAGGCACAGACCCTGCCATCGCATTGTTATACCTCGAATGAGTTTTTCGAACGCGAAGTTGAGCAGATTTTTTCGCCTACCTGGCAATTTGTCGGGCGGGTGGATGAGCTGGCAGAGGCGGGCGACTTTCTGGTGGTCGATAGCAAAGCGGGATCGGCCCTAGTTTGTCGGGCTGCGGATGCCGAGTTACATGGGCTCGTCAATGCCTGTCGTCAGCAGCGTCAGATTTATCGGCCGAGGCATTAAGCGGGAATCTCGTTGCGGATTAGTCGCCATATCAAATTAGCTGGACTGTTTTTTATCCAGACTATGTCCCGCGGTATCCTGCTTTCGGTACTTCCGTTACAGGCGTTTGCTATTCTTGGTGACGCGCAGTTGACCAGCACGATGTTTTTTGCGGTTAGCCTCGGTGGCATTCTGGGTTCGCTGACGATGCCGACGGTGATTCGAAAAATTGGTAATTATCGAGCCTTTCTACTCAGTTCGGTGGCGATGCTAGCCTCGTCTGTTTTGCTGTCGTTTGAGCAGGTTTGTTATTTTTCCATCGGCCTGTTCAGCCATACTTTCGCAATCGCATCGGTAGAGGTGGCGCTAACACTTTACGTTCTGGCTCAGGTACCACGGCGTGATATGACCCGATTTGAACCGCTGCGAATCGTGTCTTTGGTGTTAGCCCTGACCATTGGCCCGTTCCTCGGCGTATTCATGCAGGAGCGCCTGTTTCACAATCTGCCTTATATCGTCTGCGCCGTATTCACTGTACTCGCGGTAATCTACTTCCGCTGGATGGGGTTGCATCGAGTGGATGTACTGGGTAGCGATGCAAAAAACATGAATCCAATCCTGATTATTCGCCGCTTCGTCGTGCAGCCAAGACTCAGGCTTGCTTATGGACTGATACTCGCACGCTCGTCATGGTGGACGATGTTTATTATTTATATGCCAATTTACTGCGAACAAACCGGCCTCGGAGAACTCACCGGCGCGGCAATCGTCTCGATAGGTACCGCCTGGACTTTTTCTGTGCCTTTTTGGGGCTGGGTGGCGCGCCGATATGGTGTTCGGGTGCTGATGCAGACGGGTTTTGCGGTGACCAGCCTGCTGCTAATGGTCGTTTATGCGGTAAGCGACATACCCCGCCTGGCCGCCTCGCTAATGGTAGTCTGTGCGCTTGGCACGACGATGCTGGACGGAGCCGGGAATGTGCTGTTTTACCGCGCGGTTCGGGGTCGCGAGCGAGCCGAAATGACATCGGTGTTTGCCACTTATCGCGATGCGGGCCAGATACTTACCCCGGGTATTTATGCGGTATTGCTAAAAATATTCGCCTTGCCTGTGGTTTTCCCAACTGCAGCGATGTGGATGATGGTTGCCTCGATTTATTGCCGTTACATTCCGAAGCAAATGAAATGAAGTTTCGGTAAAAACAAAGTTAGGATTTTAGACTCTTGCAGAGGCGCGAAGCTCGCAAAGGAAATATGAGAGTCGCTTCACCTGAATCGTCATGCCGGCCTTCATTCTTAACTTTGCAGTTTCCTTTGCCTACTCTGCGCCTTTGCGAAACTAGATCTTTACCTTCTCGCCAACCCAGCAACGCAGATTGTTGCATCTGATCGGCTAGCTTTCCCCCTCGCTCGGCCATTGGTCATATAAAGCGCGCAGAATATCCTGGCGACTAATCTGGCCGACCATGCGACCATTTTCCAGTACCGGGAAGCGTCGATAATTGGATTCGACAAACAGATCAGCGGCAGCAATAATATCGGTACCCGATTCAATTGTGCGTATTTCTCGGCTCATATATTCGTCCACGCGGCCACCCCAGTCCTGGTGATAACTCGCCACGTAAACCACTTTCAGGCAATCCTTTTTAGATAGTACGCCGACCAGGCTCCCGGCCTCGTCAACCACCGGCGCACCGGAGATATGTTTCTGCATCAGTATTTTAGCTGCCGAGTGGATATTATCCGACGGTAAAAAGGTATAAAGATCTTTCGCCATGTAATCGTCAACTTTGGGTAGGTTACTCATGATTGTTTCCTCTGGCATAGACAGTTTGCACAACCACCGCAACTGCCTTTCAGTGGGCTACGATGAGATATTACGCCGACCCCCAGTCCAACTACGGCTAAAGCAAAAATGCCTATTGTGAAAAATATGGTGATCATAAAAATTACTCCTGTTAGCCGACGCCGAAGTCGTCGTAATGAATAGCATCAGCATCAACACCAAGATCATCCAGCACTGCGAGCACCGCCTTGACCATTAAAGGCGGTCCGCAGAGGTAGTATTCGCAATCTTCGGGTGCGCTATGACTCGACAGGTATTCGTCAAAAATCACTTTGTGGATGAAACCGGTATGTCCCTGCCATTTATCGTTCGGTTCGGGTTCGGACAAAGCCACCTGCCAACTGAAATTTTCATACGCGGATTGCAGACGCTCGAATTGATCGTCATAGTAAAGCTCGCGTTTTGAGCGCGCGCCATACCAGTAACTGATTTTCCGGCTTGAGTGCTGTGCTTCGAGTAAATCAAGAATCTGCGCATATAAGGGCGCCATACCGACGCCACCACCGATAAAAATAGCCTCTTTTTGCGTCGCTTCGACAAAGAACAGGCCATAAGGGCCTGTTACCTCGATCGGATCGCCGGGTTTTAAAGAGAACAGCCAGCTGGAAACCACACCGGGAGGAATATTGCCGCGCGGGGGCAGGGCGATACGTATATTCAGGGTAATCGAGTCGCGAACTCCAGGTTTATTGGCAACCGAATAGGCCCGTGTGGTGGCTTCGCTGGCCGATGCCTTGAGTGACCATAACCTGGATTTATCCCAGGCATCGCGAAATTCCTCGTCGATATTCAGTTGAGAAAAGTCGAGCTGATAAGGCGGGCAGGTAACCTGAACAAAACTACCCGCTCTGAATTCGGCCTCTTCGCCTGCGGGCAATTTGAGTACGACTTCGCTGATCAGCGTAGAAACGCTACGCACGCTTTCAACCCTGCATTGCCAGGTTTTTACACCGAAATAGATTTCGTCCACCTCGACATTCATGTCACTCATTACCGGCACCTGGCAGGCGAGGCGCATTCCGTTCGCAGCTTCGCTTCGTGACAGCAATGCCATTTCCTGTGGTGCGGGTTCGCCACCGCCCTCGATAACCCGGGCCTTGCATAATCCACAGGTACCAATACCGCCGCAGGCGGTCGGTAGATTAATGTTGGCTCCTGTCAATACATCAAGCAGGCGCTGACCGATCTCGGTGTTAACCGTTTTGCTGCGATTGATGGTGATGCAGCGCTCACCGGACGGTATCAGTAACCGTTTTGCACCGAGTACAAACAAGGTCAACATCAGAACGATGATGGTAAAGGAGGCGACAGCGAGAATAATTTCCAGCATCTTTTAGCCCAACCCGGCGAAGCCCATGAAACCGAGCGACATCAACCCGGCGACGACAAAAGTGATGCCCAGTCCTTGCAGTCCTTCAGGGATATCCGAATATTTCAGGCGTTCCCGAATTGCAGCTAGCATGACGATCGCCAGCATCCAGCCGATACCGGTGCCGAAGCCATAGACAATGCTCTCGACGAAGGTATACGAGCGTTCGACCATAAACAGGCTGCCGCCGAGGATGGCGCAGTTGACTGTAATCAGGGGAAGGAATATCCCCAACGCGCGATGCAGTTTCGGTAGATGAAATTCGAGTGTCATTTCCAGCACCTGTACCATTGCGGCGATTACACCGATAAAGGCAATCAGACTTAAGAATGAAAGATCGATCTGTTCAAGCCCTGCCCAGGCTAGCGCACCCGGGGCCAGCAGGTATAGATAGATCAGGTTATTGACTGGTACCGTCACGGTTTGCACCGCCGTCATCGCGAGGCCGACACCGAAGGCGGTTTCGACCCGTTTCGATACCGCCAGAAAGGTACACATTCCGAGGAAAAACGACAGCGCTAAATTCTCGACAAATACCGAGCGCATGAAAATATCGAACAGCCCGCTCACGATGTTTCACCTTTGGCCTGGCTGGATCGAGCTTTGATACGAATTTCAAATTCGGGTTTTTCAACCTGTTCGGGCCGCTTGCGTCGTATATACCAGATAAGGCAGGCAATGATAAAAAAAGCGCTCGGCGGTAACAGCATGATATGCAAGGGTTCGAAACCGCCACCCTGCGATGTCGGAACCAGAATTTGCGCGCCGAACAGGCTGCCGCGACCGAAAAACTCGCGGATCGCCCCAACCACCATCAAGATCAGGCCGTAACCCAGGCCGTTACCAATACCATCGAGAACACTCGCGCCCACATTGTTACGCATCGCAAACCCCTCTGCCCGACCCAGCACGATACAATTGGTCACAATCAGGCCGACAAAAACAGACAGTCGTTTGCCGATTTCAAACAGGTAAGCCTTGAGCACGAGGTCGACGATAATAACCAGCGAGGCGATGATCGTAATCTGTACAATAATGCGAACCGAATGCGGCAGTTGATTGCGTATCAGGCTCACCGCCGCACCGGATAAAGCCAGCACGCAGGTAACCGCAATAGTCATTACCAGTGCCGTATCGAGCGAAGTGGTGACCGCTAAAGCCGAGCAGATGCCTAGAATTTGTAGCGTGATCGGGTTTTCGTTCACTAGTGGTGTGCCGAGGATTTTCCAGTTATTCGCTGCCATTGCTTATCCCTCCCCGCTGCGGACACGCTTCAGATAAGGCCCAAAGGCGAAATCGCCGAGCCAGAACTGGATCAATCGATCAACGCCATTAGTTGTGCGGGTAGCACCACTGATGCCATCCACGCGGTCGCCAGCAAAGCCCTGACTCGTACCGACACGAATACTGACCCTGCCGGATTCATCGAACGCCTGATTACCGGGCCACAGGGCTTCCCAGTCGGGGTCCTGTATGCGACTACCGAGACCCGGTGTTTCGCCATGCTCGTAAAATTTGAGTGCAAGAATTTCATTGGCATCGGCAGCTAGCGCGAGATAACCATAAAGCGCCGACTGATAGCCGACCCCCCTTACCGGTAAAATCAGCGCGTCTATCATTCCATTCGAATTGCGGATCAGGTAAACCACGGCATGAGGAGCACGGCGTTTGATTCCGGCCAGATCAAATTGAGGCGGAATATGAATGCTTTTAGCCGGATCATTCGCCGCGTGGCGTGCGTCGTAAGTCGCCGGGTCAATGTCATCTGCGTAGCTGCCGTTTTCGAGCGTAACCACCCGTGCCTCGATATCTTCCGGTCGCATGCCACCCGCTACTTGATCCAGCGTCTGCAGAATGGATGTCAGCCTCGCCATACGTTCGGCTTCGAGATTGGCCAGATAAAGCGGCCGCAGAGAAACGGCGGTGAACGACACCAGCAATGCACAGGCCAGGGCCACCAGGAGGGCTGTCTTCAACGCCTTCATCGGGCTGTCTGATAGTATGCTGTCAGCCATGACGCAAAGCCCGCCGTCGGATATTGAACCATACCACGACATGGTCGATCAGCGGCGCGAGCATCGATACCAGCAGCAGAACCGGAATAACACTGTCGGGGTGCGATGGGTTAACGACGCGGATAAAAACGATCAGTGCCCCGGCCAGAATCCCCTGCAGCCAGCGCCCGGTGTTAGTAGACGATGAACTTGATGGATCAGTAGCAATAAAAACTGCAGCGAAAGCGAAACTGCCCATTACCAGATGCCAGTACCAGGGCATATCGAGTATGCCGCCACCGATCATGTTGGTAATCGTCGCAACCAGGATCAAACCGATTAACTGACCGGCGAGCAAGCGCCAGGAGGCGATGCGGCCGTACATCAAAACTGCCGCCCCTGCTATGACTGCCAGCACCGATGTTGTACCCATCAGCCCCTGAGTAGTACCGAGAAACGCGTCCCACCAAGCAAATTCAGACCAGGCAAGGCCATCGGAGATTTGTTGATGATATAACGCCAGGTTTTTGCTACCGGCGAAGCCGTTAAGACTCGTCCACAGCGGATGATCGGTCAATGCGCTCGGAAACGATATCTGTATCACGGCGACAGCCACTAGAGCCGGATTCAGAAATGACTTGCCTTCGCCGCCAAATATGCCGTGTGCGAACACCATCGCGAATGACATGCCGAATGCGATATGAAAAAAAGCAACCCCAGGCGGCATTAACAGGGTAAACAGTAGCGCGGTGTAAATAACACCGGTGTCGAAGCGACGTTTGCGTTTTTCGGAAAATATTCGCTCCCAGAAGCCAGCGAAGATGAAAGCTATAGCGAAAACCGGCAACACATGAATCAGCCCGACTGCGATAATGTCAAGGCCACTCGGATCGACAGTGTCGATATTTAAAAAGCGGGAGAACTCATCTCGCCAGCCACCGCCACCCTTGCCACCTCTGTCAGCGAGCGCGAGCAGATACTGGTAACCGGTATTGCCCACCGCTGCTATCAGTACTGGGAAAATGGCAAGCAGACGAATAGTCCGTATCCGATCCAAACTGTTGGTAGATCGGATATAAGGCGCTACCTCAGAAATCAGCCGCGTGTTGATAACCCCTCCCTGTAGATTTGATCGAGCATGTTTCGTAAAAGCGGGCCATAGTCAGTTTTGCCAGGGCAGGTGTAACTGAGCAGGGCGAGGTCTTCCTCCACCAGTTCGAGTGCACCCAGATCGCGGGCGCGTTCCACGTCACCCACGATTAACGCGCGCAACAACGGTACCGCGAGAATGCCGGGCGGAGCCACGCTATCGAGATCAGTGGTCGGAATCAGCGCATCCGACTCATCACCGCGACCGGCGTAAAACAGTGATCCGTAGGAAGCATTTGACTGCGGTGAACTTGCCTCGATTAACGCTGTTACCTGACGATGACGCTGTCCGAGGCTAGCCTCATGGCCGATGGAAGTATGGCCCGAAAGAACTGAGCCGGAGATTACCCGGAACGACTTTGTGCCTAGTTCTCCGGCAGTAATATCGTCGATTGCGGCACCGAGCGGCACGGTCATCAGGCGTGGATTTTTCACCGCAGAACCGGCCAGTGATATTACTCGTTCATACCAGGGCCTTCCGGTGCTGAAAAGTTGCCCCAGAGATATCACATCCTGATAATTGATATGCCACACTTCTTTGCCATTAAATCCTATCGGGCTAAGGCTGTGAATATGTCTGCCGACAAGACCGGCTGGATGCTGGTCGCCAAAACTACTCACCCTGACGCGACAGGGTTCTTCAAGTAGAAACTCGACATTGGCCGCTTTGCACAGATGTACAGGTGTATCAACTAGATCGCAAAGCGTCTTTAGCCCAAGTGAAAACTGGTTGTCATATTCAGAAATAATGACCGCTGGATCGGGCGCCAGCGGTTGGGTATCAATCGCCGTAACCAGTAGAGCTTTCGGGTCTCGCCCGGGGTCTGGAATATGCCCGAATGGGCGGGTGCGCAGTGTTGCCCACAAACCAGATTGCAACATCAGATGCCTAATACTATCCCGGTCGGGGTTTGCCGGTATATCGAACTGGATACTATCGCCTTTGCCATCAGAAGTAATTTCGACAGATATCAATCTGCGTCGTGCGCCCCGACGAACCGCAGTTACAGTCCCGCTGACAGGAGATGTCAGTAAAACCTGGGGTCGTTGCCTGTCGCAAAGAACGGCTTCCCCGGCTTTTACCGGGCTAGCTTCATCGGCTAGAACCTGGAGTCTGGTGCCGGGGTAATCACGACCCAGCAAACTACAGCTGCGCGATGATTTGCTAGCGTCAATGGCGCTATCGGGGGTATTGCCAATTCGAAGGCCGGGCACTTTTTTTATATTTACTCGCATACTGTTTTTATTGGCTACGATGTGGAAAGGCCAGCGGACTAATCTTAAAATTTACGAAACTGATGGCAGGCGACACAGCTACCTGAAAGCTGTCCTGCGGCAAAATAATTGGGCGGATCTGCCTTCGCGGCGCTAATCGCGGCAATCACGTCCGATTTAAACTGGTCAATATGACCATCGATGACCAGATGATTGGTATCCGGACTGCCTGCACCCAGCGAGTCTGTAGTCGAATTAATCGCCGACAAAAGCTTCACGATCCGCGTCTGATCCTCACTGTTTGTATTATCTTTACGACTAAGAATTTGATTCATTTGCCTGATATAAATACTCATTAGAACCATCTTGTTGTTAATGTCTTTTTGCTCAAGATAGATAAATTCGGGCGGATAAGTCACCTTACGTATTTGCGCACATCCATAGACAAGCATTGTACTCAGTAGAACGATTACGAGGTGTTTTACAAATCGATTTAGTTGCGAATTTAACATGTACAATGCGTCTTTTTTAAACGCTTATAGTCAACCACCGATCGCTGTTATGAGTTTTGATCTATATCATGAAGTTGTGACAGTGTTGGCAGGTTAAGCGATAATATTGTTTCACTTCATGTAACCTGTTGCTCTAATATTGAAGCGGAAATCTAGGCCATGACCATCGACCTGACCACAGTCCGTGCCGATACGCCGGCATGTGAAAACCTGCTCCATTTCAATAACGCCGGTGCATCGCTGATACCCCAACCCGTCTATCAAGCAGTCATAAATCATCTCGCCCTAGAACAACGTATCGGCGCTTATGAGGCCGAAGACGCCGCATCCGAAACCCTCGAAGACTTCTACAATGCAATCGCCAAAATGCTTTTCTGCGAACCTGATGAGATAGCCTATGTCGAGAATGCAACACGCGCCTGGGATATGGCGTTTTATTCACTTCCACTCGAAGCAGGTGATCAAATTCTCACGCATTCGAGCGAGTATGCCTCGAACTACCTGGCCTACCTGCAACAGGCCGAGCGCCGTGGCTTGAGCGTCGATGTGGTGCCGTCTGATCAATACGGGCAAATCGACGTTGACGCGCTGGAATCGATGATCAACGAGCGTACCCGCCTCATTTCGCTCAACTATATTCCGACGCAAAGCGGATTGGTCAACCCGGCGGAGAAGGTGGGTGACGTGGCGAGCAGGCATAGTATTTTTTATCTGCTCGATGCCTGCCAGGCGGTCGGCCAGATGCCGGTCGATGTGAGCCGGATCAAATGTGATCTGTTAACCGCTACAGGCCGAAAATTTCTTCGTGGCCCACGTGGTACCGGGTTTCTTTATGTGCGCCGCAGCATTCTCGATAAGCTCGATCCACCTTTCATCGACCTGCGCGCGGGTAACTGGATTGATAAGGATAGATACGAATTCGCAGCCGGTGCCAGACGTTTCGAAAACTGGGAAAGCTATGTCGCAGGTAGAGTTGGCCTGACCCATGCAGTCCGTTACGCACTCGATATAGGGCTGGACAACATCCACCACCGGGTCGTCGAACTCGCTGCGATGTTACGCACCCGGTTAGCACAGATTAAAGGCGTCACAGTTAAAGA
>CAXMRQ010000217.1:0-18158 GCA_964196115.1 uncultured Gammaproteobacteria bacterium | reverse complement strand
ATTACAACAAAAAAACCTTATTACGCAGGTTATCGTTCGCCTCGTTTGCAGCTCAACACTATATTTCGGCATTACATGGTACCGGAGTCGGAGAGATGATGGCATCGATCGATCAGGCCTATGATTCGGCCTTCAGGGATTTCAATACGCGCCACTTAACCGATCTGCTGGAAGAAGCCGTATTCAAGCACAATCCGCCGTTGCATAATGGCAGGAGAATCAAACTTCGCTATGCCCATCAAGGCGGTCGTAACCCACCGGTTATAGTCATACATGGTAATAAGACGGAACATTTACCGAGTGCCTATGAGCGTTATCTGATGAGTTTTTTTATTACAAAGCTAAAATTAAAGGGCACCCCGGTTCGTATCGAATTGAAATCGGGTGATAATCCATTTGCGGCAATCAAAAAAAATCTGGGTGATAGGCAGCAGAAGAAAAAGAAACGATTGATTAAACGTGCAAAAAAAAAGTCCTGAGCGCTTTATAACAAAAAATATCAGGCACTTGAAAACATGAGTCGATTTGCCTGATGCTCTAAAAACCATCATTAAACCGGGTGAAATAAGCGATATTTGTCAAATATGTGCTGAAATACGGCGGTAAATATGGAATTTTGCAAGATATTACCTAGACTTCAGGCTATGAGTTTAAAAAGAATATTGATCACTAACACCAAAGGTGGCTGTGGAAAAACAACCATTGCTACCAATATTGCCTCGTATTATGCCAACCAGGGGCTAAATGTAAGATTATTTGACCATGATAATCAAGGCTCATCTCTGGCCTGGCTTAACCGTCGCCCGCAAGAATCTAATCCCATCCATGGTGTCGATGCTTCGAAAAATTGCGATCACCGTCTGACGCGCTCCTGGCAATTACGTGTGCCAACGGAGACTGATGTAGCTGTCATAGATTCGCCAGCAGGCGCCGATATATCAGAACTCGCCGCACTGTTTCAGCAAAATGATTCGGTGCTTATTCCGGTGTTGCCTTCTCCGATCGATATTCACGCTACTGCGCACTTTATCAAAGAGTTGCTAATCACCGGCAAGGCACGTAAGCAAATGGTCCGGCTCGCTGTTATTGCAAACAGGGTTCGAAAAAATACCGTTATGTATCACTCACTGGAAAGGTTTTTGTTTACCTTGAAAATCCCATTTATATCGAGTCTGCGCGATACCCAGTTATACGCCAAAGCGATGGAGCTGGGTGTTGGAGTCCAGGAAATTAAGTCAATGCGCAATAAAGACGATAAGGAACAATGGGCACCTATTATTCGCTGGTTGGAAGCACCGGCGATAGAGGAAACTGCTGAAGTACGACCACTATTTTCGCAGTGGGAAGGCTAGGAGTCTGTCGGACTTAGGCCGGTCTCGGTAACTGCTCCTGCGTTGCCTGGAGGCACCTACTTTTGGCGCCTAAAAGCGCCTACTCCTGGCGCTCTACCTCCTGCGTCCATGCAGTCGTACTGCTGAAAAGCCGAATTTGGCCATATTTTGATTTCTTTTTCGTCAAATAGAATGACTATTTTCCTTAAAAGAACTCAAAATCTGACTCAAACCGGTCTTTCCCTCGTGACGACCACCTAAGTCCGACAGACTCCTGGCTTAGTATTAAAGCAAAGCCAAAAAAAAGTAGTTACACAACTCAAATTATTAAACTTCACAGGCGTTAATCTTAGTGCCGCTGTGATATTATCCCCCCACTTTTTCAAAGAACTATTGTTATGAAAACCTTACGGATAATAATTATTTGTCTTGCTAGCGGTGGGTTTATTAATCAACTACAGGCGAACGATTTCGAGCTCGTTCTAAGTTCGGAAACCGCACAGTTAACCTTCCGCTCGGACTCAAGCCTGATAGGATGGGGTGGTGCAGACCTTGGATTCAGCCTGTTTTACAATGAATCAGACGATGTTCTTGGCCAAATGAGCCTGATGCAATCCAGGCCGCCTTCGAAGCAAAACCCGCTCACCTTCGGTGTCGGGGTAAAAGTTTATTTAGGGCAACTCGATCTAGTTGGAGATAATTTGTTAGCGCTTGGAATTGGTGGTGAAATTCGTTATACCATAGCCGGTGTAACGCCTATGGCTATTTATTTAAGCGGTCATATGGCACCGAGTATTACCAGCTTTTCTGACACCGAGGAGATCAGGGAATTTCAATTGGGTTTCCAGATGGAAGTCTTACCACAAACAGTTGCTTTCATCGGCATCAGGAATATTGAAGTAGATACTGTTAACGTTAACGAGTATGAGCTTGACGATGACAAAGTGCACGTCGGCGTGCGCCTGACATTTTAAAGGCTCCTTAAGTGCCTCTTCCCCAATCGAGCTTGTAGGGCCGAATTTATTCGGCCACTTGCGTTTATATAATCTGTGATCCAGATATAGTAATCATCTCCTTATTTACAATTATGATTGGCTGAATGAATTCAGCCCTACGGGTCAATTGTTGTAGGGTCGAATTCATTGGCTCTTTTGAATTATGTGTGGGTATTCATCCCATGATTATCCCTAATTCGGTGTAATAACCCCCCTGATACCGGCCGCGTGAATGTTTGCCAATGCGCGGTTGAATGCAGCAGAATAGTGTCTCCAGCCTATTCACGGGAATCAATCATGGACAACAAAATCTTCGCTACTGCACTGGGTATAACCGAACCCTGGTTCATCGAAAATCTGAGCTTTGATGCTGAAAAACAGCTTCTCTCAGTCCATATCGACTTCAACAAGGGAAGCCGGTTTTCCTGCCCGGAAGTGGCAGGCGATCATCCGCTATACGACAGCCGGATTAAGCGTTACCGCCACCTGAATTTCTTCCAGCATGAGTGTTATCTTGAAGTTCGGGTGCCGCGTGTCAAACTCCCTGATGGGCATATCGTGCTGATTGACCCTCCGTGGGCGGGCAAGCTGTCAGGGTTTACACTGCTGTTTGAAGCCCTGATTCTCGCCCTGTGCCAGCAAATGACCTTTGCTGGCGTTGCCCAGTTGGTGGGCTTGTCCTGGCACCGGGTCCACGCCATTTGCACGCGTTATGTCGACCTGGCCCTGGCGCAGGCAGATTTCACCGAATTGAAAAGAATCGCGATCGACGAGACCTCCCGCCACCGGGGCCAAGACTACATTACCGTGGTCGCTGATGCCGATGCGCGCAAAGTCATCTTTGTCGATGAGGGGCACGGCTCAGGGACTATCGCCAACTTCGCCACCGAACTGCTGCTGCACGGCAGCGGCCCCGATCGCATTGAGTCGGCTTGCATCGATATGTCGCCAGCCTACATACGGGGTGTCACCGACTATTTGCCGAATGCGAAGATCACCTTCGATAAGTTCCATATCATTGCGAATGCGTCGACAGCACTTGACAGAATGCGCGTCATCGAGCAACGCACGGATGCCAGTCTTAAGGTTAAGGGGCTGCGGTGGGCATTGCTCAGAGACCGTAACAATCTGAATCCTCAACAGCGAGCGGATCTGGATACCCTGGTTATCGAGGTCGTCAGTAAGCGTACTGCACGCGCATGGGTTTACCGAGAGCAACTACGGGCAATATTGAACCGAAAACAAATTCATGTAGTCCGGCGCATGCTCCACCAGTGGTGCACCAACGTCAATCGCTCCAGAGTCGAACCGATGAAGAAAGTGGCCGCCATGATCCGGGGCCATATGGAGGGCATAGTGCAAATGGCGCGATCGCGGCAAACCAATGGATTTATCGAGGCGCTAAACGGGCTTTTTCAAGCGGCGAAGCGCAAGGCCCGGGGATATGGCAGGTTAATCACAATGCGCACAGTGCTCTTCCTGATTGCAGGAAAACTCAACTTTGCAAAAATCAATCCCCATGCAGCATGACCCACTCGAAACTCAAAAGAGCCAATTTATTCGACCAACCCCATCTCCAATCAGACCGATTTCAATCGACTCTTGCGCACGATAAAGATCGCTGCAAACGGCAATACCAGCCCAAGGATTATCGTCGCCATGATCAAATCACCCAAATCACTGTAATCCGCAGCGACCTGAAGCGTGTCGGTACGGGCATCGCGTACTTCACGGGTCACCACATATATTTGATTGAGATACTTAGTGCCGAGTTGTGACAGGGACAGCGCAAGATTGGTAAACGAGGCCATTATCGCAAAATAAGTCGCCTTCAGGTGAGCAGGCGCTGAATTAGCTATCCAGGCTAACATAGGAATCATCGCAATTTGACCCAGGGGGGATTCAAGCGCTGTATTAACGATAGTGATAAATTGAGCATCGACGACACCCCCGGTTACGCTCGCCGTCCAGACGTGCATATCGTAAAACATTCCTAGGAAAGGCAGGGTCAGAATTGTCCCGGCAACAGTCAGCACTCCAATCACATGTGCGATTGAACGCTCGGCCATAAAACGACGAAAAATAAACATACCAGCCAGAGTGAGTACACCTCCGATTAACGAAAGCACAGAAAAGAAATACTGATCAAATTTAAGTTCGTCCATCATCCACCAGGTAAATCCAGCCCCCTGGCCCGGTATTGCTCGAAATACAAAGATAATAATCGCCGTGCCGACCAGCGTTCGACGGGCATCGGGCGCTAGCTCACGAGTCAGCTTTATTATCAAAAAACTGACTATGCCAAATGAACCGATAAAAATTACTTCCTGATTATAAACATAATCACTGAAACCCAATCCCAGGGTAAAGATAACAAAAGTCAGGCTGCCGCCAAGTATCCACCAATTTGGGTGAACCGCCTCAATGCCTTCGCGAAAATTCGCTTCGATTTCCTGCCGACTAATACCCTGTGCCAACAAATTACGGATATCACGATGCTTGATCACGCTGGCTAATACCACCCCAGCCACTGATACCAGGGGTATTGCAAGCGCGACCAGGTAAATATTGCGATATACCAGGATTTTAGCAGGCTCGGATAGACCCTCGACATCGCTAAACATATAAAGATTAATAAAACTGATCAAAACGGAGCCGCCAATTATTGCAACGCGACCCAGGGTTTGCATTGTAATATGCATTTGCTTGAGTTTGGCCGGATCAATCGGTTCACCGTCATCATCCAGATGTGGTACTGCTTCAACCGTCATGGCATCGGCCACAACATCCTGAACGACATAACCGACGGGGGCTAATATAGTACTCAACACGAACCAGGCACCAGCGGGCATAATACTGATCATCGCTTCACGGTCGGTCAACAGGCCGACCATTATTAACAGGCTTACAGCGATTAACGAGGCACCGACGTAAACCAGAATACCCTTCCAACGCCAGATCAAATCGACTAGATGCCCAACCGGCATTTTAAGCGCCCAGGGGATGTTCGCCCAAAAACCCAGCGCCGCGAGAAATGCCGCTGAAAGACCCAAATATTCTTTGACAAAAAACGAACCGACGATACCGGTCAGACCCGAGATACCGGCGGCGAGATAAACCATCAGCGGTGGCAAATAAGACCAACGCATTTCTCGGCCCAGAGAATAGATATTGGCGTCGAGCCAGCTGTGTATTTTGCTGAACATTGTGGTTATTTAACTCCTCTCAGAATTTTTAAATTATTCGTGGTGAATTGAAGAGATACGGGGAGCTAACCGGCAATCTCGAAACCCGATAAGTTAGAAAGTTCGAGCTTTGACAACAAATCATCTAACTCGGATCCAGAATATGGCTTTGCAGCAATCTTACCCCAAATTGGAGTCGGCCAGGCTGGATCGGTTTGGTAACGCACGATATGGTGTAGATGCAACTGCGCTACCTGGTTTCCTAGCGCCGCAACATTCAGTTTATCACCATTTAAAATCCGCATGAGCCGTTCACTGAGTAACGAAGATTCAGCCAGCAGCTGTGTCTGATCCTTTGGCGTGAGTTGGTAAATCTCTTTAATCGAGACACGGTCTGGCACCAGAATAAACCAGGGATAGTTTGCATCTTTTGCTACCAGCAGATGGCATAACTTAAACCGCCCCAGCAACATGCAGTCGTTTTTTAATTGCGGATGGATTTCGGCCATATTAATCTTTCTCTGAATCGGTTGACGCCATCAATGCATCGGTATAACGACGTCCTGCAACGGTATTTTCATTAATTAACGCGTCGAGCGCCTGAACCACGTCGTCACTTAGTCTGATATCGCCTGCCCCGGCATTTTCATGCATATGTTTGACATCCTTAGTGCCGGGAATCGGGATCATCTTGTTACCATGCCTGGCCAGAATCCAGGCCAGAGCTAATTGTGCCATGCTGCAATTATGCGCTTCGGCAATATTTTTATAGGACTCCAGTAATTTCAGGTTTTTATTAAAATTTTCAACTTCGAAACGAGGACGCGCAATCGTTGCTCGAATATCCTTTCCATCGACCTGAGAGGCATTACTGGTAATACCGGTGAGGAAGGAACGTGCCAGGGGCGAGAAGGGTACAAACGTAATATCGAGTTCGTCGCAGACCGATAGAATTTTACGCTCCGGGGTCCGCGTCCACAGTGAATACTCCGACTGCATCGCGGTGATTGGATGCACAGCATGGGCCCGGTAAGTCGTTTCCGCGCACATTTCTGACAAACCGATGGTCTTGATCTTGCCTTCGCTCACCAGATCGGAGAGCACACCGACACTTTCCTCTATCGGTACTTTCGGATCCAGGCGATGCAGGTAGTAAAGGTCAATCACATCGGTTTGTAGATTGCGCAAACTTTCTTCGCAGGTTTGCCGAATTACATCCGCCCGACCATCTATAACAGTGACCCCCTCACTATTTTTTACGATTCCGCATTTGCTCGAGAGCAGGTATTCATCGCGTCGGTGGCTTAGGGTTTTACCAATCAGTTTTTCGTTATGTCCCATGCCGTACATCGACGCTGTATCGAGAAACGTATATCCGGCGTCGATGCATTCGTTGAGCAACCGTATCGATTCGTTTTTATCGGCCTTAGCGTAACCCATCGACATGTTCATACAACCCAGTCCGATGGCGGAAACGCTAAATGGACCCAATTTTCGTTGATGCATAATATTTTCTCAGTATTGCTGGATAGATAAATTGGGGAAATTAACTCTACCCCGATTACATTAGGATCGGTGTGGTACGATTATGACCCAGTATCAATTAGTTTTTCAATTATTAAACCATGTTTCCTGAAGCGCTTAACAACAGCCAAATCAACCAGCTTGCCAAGCAACTGAAGCTGACACAGGACGAGTTACGCCTACAGTTAAATCAGTCCGAGGGAAATACTCAGCCTGTCACACTGGATCAGCAATCGGTTGGTCGCGTCTCCCGAATTGATGCAATCCAGCAACAACAAATGGCAGTGGCAAATCGTCAGCAATCGACGTTATTATTAAAACGAGTGTCTACGGCATTACGACGAGTCGAGGCGGAGGAATACGGATTTTGCCTGGAATGCGCAGAACCGATTGGTTTTCCTCGCCTTGAAGTACAGCCCTTCGCCCCCCATTGTCTGAATTGCCAATCAGCAATGGAAGAGGAATAAATCAATCCCGGCGCAGTCACTAAAACAGCAAACAATGGTATGATGCGCGCAATAAAACTTAGTTTAATTAGGAGTAAAAATGTCAAATTATCCAACCCTGTCCGAGATGGGCGTCAACAACCCCGGTGAAATTGAACATTATTCTCTCAGCACCACTAATAATATTGATGTCCTTAAGATAATTTACAAGCGCAAAAAAGGGTCATTATTGCCGACCAGCAAGCGCTTCGAATTCGGGCGCTCAGAGAGGACCGTAATGGCCGACAGTGGCACTCAAACCGCAGGGATTGTGCATGACATTTCACCATTTCTGCAAAAAGCAGTGCGGGAGCTGGACAAACTTATCGATGCCAAAATATCCAATATCGAACATGCAAAACTAGTCAAAGATGAAATGCGACGCCTGCACCAGGAATTGACCAGCAGCATGGCTTACATTGAGTCCTTGATCGACGAAATGTAATTGGCTGTAGAAGTCTAACCATAGGGTATTTCTAAAAATAGTGATTTCTAGAGCTGTCCATAAGTTATACCCCCAGGTACCGGGCCTGCATCGCCCGGTCTGATGACAATTCACTCGCCGAGCCCTGGGAAACCACCTGCCCCTTTTCCATCAGATAATATCGATCAGCAATATTCAATAATGATTTCAAATTTTTATCGACGATCAGAATCGACTGCCCCTGCTGCTTAAGCTGTTCAATAACCTGCCAAATTTCATTACAGATTAACGGTGCTAGACCCTCGGTGGCTTCATCCAGAATTAATAACTTAGGGTTAATCATCAACGCTCGCCCAATGGCCAGCATCTGCTGTTCGCCACCTGAAAGCTGATTACCGGCCTGATGTTCGCGCTCTAGCAGACGTGGAAACAACTTGAAAATACGTAACAGCGTCCAGGGAGATTCCGAAGCAGAATAATTAGCAGCCGCCACAATCAGGTTTTCACGCACGCTGAGGTTGGGGAAAATATGGCGGTCTTCCGGCACCAGCCCCACACCGAGGCGGGCGATCTGGTAAGAAGATATACTATCAAGCATCACTCCGTTAAATTCAATATTTCCAGAGCGCAATTTGAGCAGGCCGCAAATGCAATTGATCGTGGTGCTCTTACCCATGCCGTTACGTCCCAGCAGAGTTACCACTTCCCCTTCTTTTAACTGTAGATCGATGCCGTGCAAAACCTCACTCGCATTGTATCCGGCGTGTATCGAGTTAAGGCTGAGCATCAGGCGCTTTCTCCAAGGTAAGCGCGTTGCACGGCCGCGTCATGGCGAATTTCGTCGACACTGCCACTGGCGATAATTTCACCATAAACTAATACCGAAATGCGATCTGCTAGTGCAAATACTGCGTCCATATCGTGCTCGACCAACAAAATGGTATAGCGACCGCGTAAACCATCAAGCATTTCGGTAAGAACCTTCGAACCGCCCGAGCCGATTCCGGCCATGGGTTCGTCGAGCAGCAAAACCTGCGGATTACCCGCTAGCGTCATACCGACTTCTAGCTGGCGTTTTTCACCATGCCCAAGAGTACCCGCGTAAACATCCAGATGCTGTTCCAGCCCGAACTGCTGACCCAGTTCAGTAGCCTGTTTATTGAGTTCATCGTCACGTTTAACCGACGACCAGAAACGATAACTGTGGCGCTGATGGGCCTGTAAGGCTAGCGCCAGATTATCGAGCACCGTTATTTCGTCAAAAACCGAGCTAACCTGAAACGAGCGTGATACCCCGGCGCGCGCGCGTTCAAATACTGCAAGATGGGTGATATCGTTATTCTCAAAATAAATTTGACCGCTAGTTGGTTCCAGTTCCCCCGATAGCTGGGCTACTACAGTCGACTTACCGGCACCATTGGGACCGATCAGGGCATGGATTTCGCCTCGTTGAAGTTCAAGGTTTAAATTATAATTGGCCTGCAGCCCTGCGTAGTTCTTGCACAGGTTTTCGGTGCTCAGCACGATGTCAGGCATTTTGCGACCACTTTTTTTGTAGCATGCCGTAAATGCCACGACGCGCGAAAATAACAACGATGATCAACACTGGGCCGAGAATAACCTGCCAATGTTCGGTATAAGCCGAAAATATCTGTTCGAGCAGCAGGTAGGTTATAGCACCGATCACCGCCCCGTAAATACTGCCCAGGCCACCGAGTATGATCATCACCAGTAGCTCGCCCGACAAATGCCAGGAAAATAATCCTGGATCAACATACTCGGTTTTATTAGCGAGCAGCACACCTGCAATCGCCGCTCCCATAGCTGCTATTACATAGGCGCTGAGGCGATACCAGTAAGTATTAAAGCCCAGTGCACGCATGCGTTTTTCATTATGCTTGCAACCGAGTAAAACGCGGCCGAAGTGTGATTGCACCAGACGTCGGCCAAAGACAATAAACGCTATCAGAAATGCCAGACACAGGTAATAAAATGCACTGTCGCTGCCCGTGTCAATTAGTGGAATCTGGTTTCTACCCAACATCGGTAATCCGTCTTCGCCTCCATAATAACCAAGCGAGACGAACAGAAAAAACAGCATTTGCGCAAACGCCAGCGTAATCATAATGAAGTGGATGCCGTGAGTACGCAGACTGATCATGCCGGTCAATACTGCCACCAGTGCTGCGACTAACATCGCGATGATTAAAATTGGTAGCAACTGATCGGTTCCCTGGTAGCTGATCGATAACCCGAACAGCCCGCTGGCGTCGTTAAAATGAAAACTCAAAATTGCGGCAACATAGGCACCGAGACCGACAAAAGCCGCATGTCCGAAACTCACCATCGCACCATAACCGACGATCAGGTCGAGGCTGATCGCTGCCATCGCGAAAATCAACACCCGTGTCATGGTCGAAATCAGATAACTTTCATCCAGAGCCTGGGATACCGGTGGCAATAGCAGCATCACCAGCAGGCAAGCGAGCAAAATGATCAATTTCCGATTGAACATATTAGTCATGCCGGAAATAAACCACGAGGCTTGAACGCTAAAATTCCTGCCATCAGAAGGTAAATGCCCATTGATGCCAGTGAAGCGGAGATGCTATTAGCGCTGCTGGTGGCAAATAACCAAAACAAAACCGTGGGCAAAAAAGCCCTGATCAGCGTGTCAACCAGCCCCACCAACAGTGCACCAAGCAAGGCACCCTTAATCGAACCGATGCCACCGATGACGATAACTACAAAAACCGGAATCAGGATACTCTCACCCATACCCGATTCGACCGCGAATAGTGGTGCGGCCATGGCACCGGCGAAACCCGCGAGCATGGTACCGAGGGCAAACACAAGACTGTATAGCCAACGAATATTCACCCCAAGAACAGCGATCATGTCGCGGTTGCTGGCGCCGGCCCGAATTCTCATACCAAGGCGAGTGTGTTTAATCAGAACAAATAGCCCGATGGCTACGAGCAATCCAACAGCGATAATAACCAATCGGTATAACGGATAAGGCGCAGCTGGGATGATTTCCACCGTTGCCGAGAGATAATCAGGGATTTGCATGAACAGCGGCTGTCGGCCCCAGATCATGCGCGTACCTTCGTTAAAAAACAGTATCAGGCCGAATGTGGCCAGCACCTGGTCGAGGTGATCACGATTGTAGAGATGGCGTAGTACAATGATTTCGACCAGCAACCCGCATAATGCTGCACTGGCGAGTGCCACCAGCAGTGCCAGCAAAAAACTGCCAGTCGCCGCCATCACGGTGGCGGCGACGTAAGCCCCGACCATGTAAAACGAGCCATGCGCCAGATTGATCAGGTTCATCACCCCGAATACCAACGTCAACCCCGCCGATAACAGGAACAACATGAATCCGAGCTGCAGGCCGTTTAAGACCTGCTCGATTAACAACAGCATGGTTGTTGGTTAGGAGTTAGCTGGACTTAGATGACGCTTTTAAAACTTTATAGCGAACACTGTCCTGCGTAGGCATCGACATGGTTACTGAATACCTTCTTCAAGGTTTTATTGTGAATGCCACTGGCATCCTTAACCACTTCGCGTACGTAAATGTCCTGTATCGGGTGGTGGTTGCTACCGAAACGAAAGCTGCCACGTACCGAATCGAAATCGGCTTTTTCCAGAGCTTTTCGAAATGCATCCATGTTGGATGGATCACCACCGGTGGCCTTCAGAGCGCTTCCAATCAGGTTAGCCGTATCGTAACCCTGGCTGGCATAAAGTGTTGGCATACGTCCGTACTTACTTTTGAATGCGGCAACAAAGGTTTTGTTAGCGGTGTTATCCAGATCGTAATTCCACTGCGAGCCATTCAAAACTCCAACAGCGGCATCGCCCACGGCTTTCAAGATACGTGCATCAAACGAAAATGCCGGACCGAATACCGGTATCGAATCATTCAAACCGGCCTGCGAATATTGCTTGAGAAAGTTAATACCCATACCACCTGGCAGGAAAAAGAACACCGCATCCGGCTTTGCTGCACGTAAATTAGCCAGTTCCGCAGCGTAATCGGACTGACCCAGCTTGGTGTAAACTTCACCAGCAATCTTACCCTTATAAAAACGCTTAAAGCCTGCCAGCGCGTCCTTACCAGCCGGATAATTGGGTGCCAGAATATAAGCCGAAGCATATCCAGCATCATTCACATGCTGCCCCATTACCTCGTGCAAGTTATCGTTTTGCCAGGCAGCGTTGAAATAGTTTTTATGACAGCCCTTACCCGCCAGGGCCGAAGGCCCGGCATTCGGGCTGATGTAAAACACATCGTCTTTCACAACTTTCGGAACCACTGCCATCGCCACGTTAGAAAAAACAATACCAGTCATAATTTTAACTTTATCGCGCTTGATATAACGCTCGGCAATCTCAAGCCCCTTACCCGGCTTACGCCCGTCGTCTTCAACCATCAACTCGACATCAACACCACCAAGTTTGCCACCGCCCTGCTCCATCGCCAACATAAAGCCATCACGGATATCTTCCCCCAGGTAGCCAGCTTTGGTCGTTAAGGTGGTAACCATACCGATCTTAACAGCCGCTCCGGCCGAACCCGCGACAAACATCGATAGCGCAACAAGACTGCTGCATAAAAGTTTGCTCTTCATAAATATGCCTCTTCGGTTTTTTTATATTGATTATTGGGTGTCGATTCGATCAACGCCCGTGTTGACGCCCTTTGATTTAAGGAGGCTATTTTAGCGGTTAAGTCACTTTAATGGAACGCTTATACAAACTTGCTGGTTGTAATTATCAATGCTGAATAAATCGGTCTCAATTTTGTACGAGATTGGGTTTGACGATATAATCGGCTTACGAAAAGAAACAGGGATCGATTCGTTAAATATGCCATTCCCCTTACCTGACTACCATCGGCCTCCACAGCCCGACAGGGATTACTCCCAGTGACCACGGAAAATTCAAATTTTTTATACAGATTCTGACTAGATCACATTAAGACCCAATAGAAAATAATGGTCACATATCCCAGACTCTTAAGAAGAGTACAGGCAGTTTTAATAGACTCATTAATTATTCCAATTGTATTTATTGGGGTGATGCTCTTAGTTGCTCAGTTCAATGTTGAAAACATTTATATAAAAGTATCAGCATTAATATTGCCTTTTTTAATTCTTGAGCCCGGATTGGTTGCATTCACAGGGGGAACAATCGGGCATCACATTCTTAAAATAAAGGTGAGAAGTAGCAAAAACGATGCTAATTTAAATATTATTTTTGCGGTTGTCAGGTTTGTTGTTAAATTTATACTTGGATGGCTTTCATTCGTATTTATTCTCACGACGGACAAACACCAGGCCATTCACGATATTGTGTCAGGTTCAATTGTTGTCAATATTAAATCTGAGGGCTTATCAGATAAAGAAGCATTAAAAGAACGAACAGAAAGTGTCGGATGGCGGTACCCCTCTGTAAAAAGACGAACAATAGTCATAACTTATATACAACATTGTTATATTCATTATTTTCAGCCTGATAATTGGCTTATCCTTATCAATAAGTTGCCTCGAATCCAATCGTTGTAGCGACAGTGAAGGAATATTAGCTCTCGGTTTGAATTTACTGTGGCTAGCTGGAGTAGCACTTACGATCATATTTGGATGGAAAGGTAAATTATATGGCTGTAGAAGGAAAAAAGCAGAAACTGTGGGCTAACCTGCGCTTCAAATTGATTCGGCACGCTAGCGCGCCTCACAATATAAGCGAGCATGATATTCAGAAAAGCAAAGAATCCGGAAGATGAATTAAAAACGTGGCATATTGAAGTGGCCCAGCAGACTGTTACCAGTCAGTTTAACGTTATAAGCATTATGGAAATTCAGAAATTACTTTCACCCAGCGAGAATGACCTGGCCAGACTTAATAGCAAATTCTGGGAATTCGTTTCGTCCAGATTTCCGGAATTGCCTGACGAGTCTGAAGATAAAAAATTTCTATTTTCAGCCTTCGAGGAATCAGAGTTTGTTGGTGGTATATCTGGAAACGTTTATTGGGACGGATTGGAAATCGATACCCTGTGGGTCAAGGATGATTGCCGAAGAAAGGGTATTGGAGTGAGCTTATTAATGGAGGCAGAAAAATACGCCAGAGAAAACGGCGCGGTCGTCTCATTCCTCAGAACTGTTGATGCAAAAGAGTTTTACGAAAAGTTTGGCTACCAGGTTTATGGGCAACTTGAAGACAGGCCGATTGGCACGGTTCTATATCATATGAAGAAACGTCTCGATGAATAGAAATGTTACAGAATGAAAAGAATTTGGAAACCTAAACCACATACCGGTTTCGATATAAAATCACTTCAATGAAAAAACTTATTATCCTCGCAATTTTATTTACCTTCAGTTTAGCATTCTACAACAATGCAATAGCAGAAGGCAGCGTCGAAAAACTGATTAAGGCCGCAAAAGAACGCACGTTGCACGACGTCCGTTACGATGGTTCATATATCTCGATTGCCTACCCGAACGGTGATGTCCCGGTAAATATTGGTGTTTGTACAGATGTCGTTATCCGATTTTTTAGGCAACTAGAAATCGATCTTCAAAGGAAAGTGCATGAGGATATGTCCGCCAATTTTTCCGAGTATCCTTCAAAAAAAATATGGGGATTGAGTAAGCCGGATAAAAATATTGATCATCGGCGGGTGCCAAATTTACGAGTCTTTTTTAAGCGCTTGGGTGAGTCTATAAAAGTCACTAGAATTCCCGATGATTATCGCCCTGGTGATCTGGTTAGCTGGATGCTACCGGGTAATTTTCTCCATATTGGAATAGTCATTGATGAGATGTCTCTGGATGGCAAAAGACGCCTAATCGCTCACAATATAGGTTCTGGGCCGAAAATAAACGACATGCTGTTCGATTATAAGATTACCGGGCATTACAGGTATGTGGGAGAGTAATACTTAAACATGAAACAAATATTATTTTTAATTGGAATTGCGTTTATTACGCCCGTATCTCATGCAGCGTTTTTTCAATGCACGAATTACGCAGGAGAAACCGTTTTCAAGGACAGCGAATGTAGCGACGATGAAACACTAGAGCAGAAAATCGACCCTGAATCTTTATCAAATAGAAATTCTGTATTTACACCTGTTGCAGATAATAGTAACCCGCTTGGTAAAAACTTGCTTAAGAATTCGGCTTTTGAAAATAAGCTTCTCGACTGGATTATACCTTTAGGAGTGACCTGGAGTAGTAACGGGGGGAGTAATAATAGCGGTGCTTTAATGATCCAGGCAAGCAAACCACCCGACGATAAGTACATACATGAAACAGTAGTGGCGCAATGCATTATTTTAAATAATGGCAGCAAATTTGAACTCGCCGCCGAATTCAAATCCTTAGAAACACCTTCAAAGGTACATGCCAATCGAGCAAACGTCATCTGGTACGAATCTACAGATTGTACAACTGGTGGGCAATGGGGTGCTTATATTGAACCGAAAAAATATGTCTCTAGCTGGCAAAAACTGAGCAGGAAAAATTTAACCCCGGCATTGGGTGCAAAAGCTGCAAAAATAACCATTGTGCAAAATGGTCGCTACTCAAATAATGGAAAAGGTCATTGGGACAATATCAACTTTATGGCCACAGAGGTTTTCGATCAATCCGAAAATAATACTGGTGATAAAATCGATAATTCACTCACTCTCCGACCAGGCGTAAGCTATGTTTTGAACGGAGAGTTTAACAAAGATATTACTTCCTGGCGTCCCGGATGGAAAACGGAGTGGTCCGGTATCCAGGGCGATTCATTCCCAGGCTCAGCAAAAGTAACAGCGCAATCCAAATCTGGGAGCATCGGCAAGGGCGCTTTCAGCCAGTGTGTTAATTTTGGTGCGAACTCAATTTTCGAATTAGGGGCAAGTTTCAAAAGAGACGAGAGTTCAACTCAAAAAGGCGGCGGAAGACTACGGCTGACGTGGCGGGCAAAACAGAATTGCCACGGTGCTAGTAAAACAACGTCTAAATCCGCTGATCCACAAGACATATCAGGATGGCAAAGGTTAAAAATTAACGGTTTACGCGTTCCTGAGGACGCTCAAAGTGCGACCATAGAAATTATTCAATCTGTGGTGGGTAAAGGCGAATTTATTGTTTATTGGGATGATATTTATTTTAAGGCGGTTGAGTGAATTTCCGTAAACAGGGCTTAAATTTCATCCCCAGGAACAAATAATAAAATTTTACGCTACCCGCGCTTTTGTAATATCCTGTCATTTGCAAACAACGCCTTATAACAACAATGCCTCTAACCAAAGAAGAAATCGCCCAATACCACGAGGACGGCCTGGTAATCCCTCCAAACTACCGATTGTCCGAATCAACCTTGCAACGCATTGACGACCTATATCAGAAACTGCTTGGGGAAAATCAGCATAATCCAGATTTCTCACCCGATTTTATCCTCGGTCCACATCTCGACGCGAGCGGCGCCTATGGCGTAAAAGGCGACCCGGCCTGGCTTGAATTTGCCCGAATACCCGAAATCCTCGATATGGTGGAACAACTCATTGGCGCCGATTTTATTTTGTGGGGCGTTACCATATTCGGTAAACCGGAAAAAATCGGTAAGGCTACGCCCTGGCACCAGGATGGCGATTATTATCCAATCGAGCCACTCGAGACCTGCACAGTATGGATTTCGCTGGATGGCTCAACTCGGAACCAGGGCTGCATGCGCTATATTCCCGGTTCGCACAAAAATCACCGCGTTTATTCGCATCATTTTGAACATCGCGACGACTATACACTGGCACAGGTGATCGATGATGATCAGGTCGATTTAAGCCTGGCACGAGACATAGTGCTCGAACCGGGGCAAATTTCGCTGCACGACGTCTATCTGGTGCACGGTTCAGAACCGAATCTGTCGGATAAACGTCGAATGGGTCTGGTATTACGCATCATGCCAGCCACCAGTTTCTATAATCATGACAGCGGTAAAAATAAAGAGGATGCAGGCTCTCCACATGGTTACTCCAAGCGGGCTTTGTTTTTACTTCGAGGAGAGGATAAATCGGCTAAAAATGACTTTGAACGCGGACATAGTTAACAATGACTAATATGAAATCAATCGGTTTTATCGGCGTTGGTGACCTCGCCGAGTACACAATCAAGGGACTTAGGCAGGGTGGTTATAAAGGTCACATTTACTTAAGCCCACGCAACCGCGAAAGATCAAAAATGCTAGCCGAGAAACTCGACTGTGAGGTACAAAGCGGCAATCAGGCTGTAGTCGATCAGTGTGACTGTTTAATAATCGCCACCCGACCCGAGAATTGCCTGGAGGCATTGGCAGAAGTTAAATTTAAACCCGGACAAATCGTGATCAGCGTAGTTGCTGGTGTTGATATCGACATACTACGTGCTGCGATCGGCCCTGAATATGAAATTGTGCGTGCTATGCCGGTAAACTGCGCCGAGGCAGTCGCGAGCCCTACTATCATTTATCCGCATAACAGGGATGTCGCCGAGTTATTCGATTATTGTGGTCAGGCAATCACCGTACCGGACGAATCCGCTTTCAATCAGGGTACCGTTCTCGCCTGTGTCTACACCTGGTATTTTGAACTGTTCGAGCAGTTGATTAAAAGCACAGCAGGAAAACAACTGCCGACTGAACTTGCTAGCCAACTGGTACTCGGTATGGCAAAAGGTGCTGCGAGTTTGGCATTGCAGGATAGATCACGGACGCCCGGCGAAATCGCCACCTACATAGCAAGAGAAGGCTCCTATTCCAAATTAGGACTCGATCTACTGAATGACCAGGGCGCATTCAAACCCTGGCAACAAGCCTGCCAGTTATTAATCGATAAGCTTAAGCAAAATTAAGCATGCCGATCATCGTCATTAAGTTAAGAAGTAGAAACGTAAAAAAATAAACTTCAGTCATTGCGAGGAGCGAAGCGACTTGGCAATCCCCTTGTATTTACTCAGTTTTAAACAGCTTGCCACGTCGCGGGGCTCCTCGCAAAGGCAGTTATCTTCCTAACTTAATGACATTGACTAACAACCCTTTAAATATCCGATCGTATAAAAGTCGCGAAAACAATGATCTTTTGGCGAGAATTGCTGCTGCTACCAGAGCGGCTACCGATAGAAATACCATTAACATAATCCTAGGAAACGCAGTTGGGCGCGAAAAAGACGCGTAAG
>CAXMRQ010000216.1:0-31335 GCA_964196115.1 uncultured Gammaproteobacteria bacterium | reverse complement strand
TCACTGGGGACAACAATACCGGGTTGGCCAATAATTTCTTCGTCCGGGCCGTATTGGCCAGCCTCCCAGGAACCCCCGGTGCAATCTTCCTGCAAATCGCCAAGACCATAATCACCCCAGTTTTCGGTGCCAAGCGGCACATCCATAAGCGATGGACACTCGTCCTCGAAATCGCGGCTGGCTTCGCCGAAATACCAGACGTTGCCATTATCGTCCTGTGCGTACCAGTCGAATGTGAATTCCTTTAAATCGCCGTCGGTGGGCACTGTATCGCAGTCTGCGACTACCCACTCCTGGTCCCTCGCGACCCGCGTCGCAATCCCTGCATAATCGCCGCCAAAGTCCATTTTTATTTCACTCTGCTCACTCGCGACGGTATTGACTACGCATTCATCCTCAGCCTCACCTAAATAGGTAAAGGTTTTCGATGTGGCGTCGCCGGGTAACAATGGCCAGTATGGGTTGTCTATAATTGTCGGATTGCTGAAACTGGCTTCATCAATAGAGATCGACAACAGGCCGCCGGCCAGCGTGCTGCCACTGGTGACAATCATTGAGGCGGCCAGAATTATCGCAGTGCCAATAGGCGTCCCGGTTGTGCTGTAACTTGCCATTCTCTCTGTCTTTTCTGAAGTTGCCTTAAGGCATGTTGATAAGGCAAATATGGGTAACTTTAAATCAGTCATTTCATTTTCTCCTTTCGAATATTTTAGTGGTACCGGTTGTCCTGTAGCGTCGAATATTAGGCCGGGAATCTGAAGATACGCTGAGAAAATACAAACTTTTGCCAGGATCGAGGAGAGGACATCGAGAGCTGATTACTCCTGTTACCAGGGTTTTCGTTCACGAGTGCCATAAAGGCTGCGTTGGCAATTGAGTTGTTTGGAAAATCTGCAGCGAACATTATCTCAGTCATATTTTGCTTCGGATTGCCGAGTATGAGACGCTGGGCCTCCTCAATTATTCCCGCAACCAGGTTAACAAGGGAAATTCTGTTTTAACCTGGGCAGGTACACGGGTATGATTCGCCTTCCCTATATTTCACCGGTAAATAAAATCCTCATGACTGAATTCTTTTTTGATTACGGGCTATTCGCACTCAAATTACTGACCATTATCATAGGTATCGTTGTCATTGTGCTGGTTTCGGTCAAAGCGGGTATGGAGGTGCGAAATACCCGCAAAGGCCATATTGAGGTGAGCAGGGTTAACGATGAAATTGACATGCTGCGCGATACTATTAATGCCTCGGTACTCCACCCGGACTCGTTCAAGCAGCAGATTAAACAACGTGCCAAAGACAAAAAAGCCGAGCGTAAGGCTCATTTGAAAGTCCTGAAAAAGGCTGCAAAAAAGCGTGTTGACGAAACACCTGACGGCGATAAAAAAGATCGGGTTTTTGTACTCGATTTTAGGGGTGATATTCGGGCTTCCGCAGTGTCTAGCCTGCGTCGAGAGATTACTGCCGTGTTATCGCTAGCCGAGGAGTCCGACGAAGTGCTGGTTCGCCTCGAAAGTGGTGGCGGCATGGTACATGCCTACGGATTGGCGTCCTCACAGCTGCAACGAATTAAGGATCAAGGAATTACGCTAACCGTCTGCGTCGACAAAATAGCTGCCAGTGGCGGTTATATGATGGCCTGTGTCGCCAGCAAATTGCTGGCCGCACCGTTTGCGATCATTGGATCAATCGGTGTTGTAGCACAAATCCCTAATTTTCATCGTTTATTGAAAAAGCATGAGGTTGATTTCGAGCTGGTAACAGCCGGCGAATACAAGCGCACCCTGACGATGTTTGGTGAAAACACCGAAAAGGGACGTGAAAAATTCATCGAAGAAATTGAAGATATTCATCTGCTATTCAAGGAGTTTGTGAAGCAGCATCGACCCCAGATAGAAATCGAAGAAGTGGCCACAGGTGAAATCTGGTTTGGACAACGCTCACTCGACATGTTATTGATTGATGAGCTAGTGACCAGCGATGAGTATATTGTCAACGCCTGCGAAAATTCCGATGTGTTTGAAGTTAAATACAAAGAAAAAAAATCACTGCCGGAAAAACTCGGTACTGCGCTTGAATCGGCTGTCGATGGAACCCTGCTGAAGTGGTGGGATCGCGGAACGAAAAGGCAATTTTATTCGTAACGGGCTTCTAATAGCGTAGCCTGATCAAAAAATTACAAATGCGGGGGCAGGTAGTGCCTCCCCAAGTTTTTCTGCTCGGATTGTAATTGTGCCGGAGTTCGTCAAATCGTTAATAAAAGAGGTGATGGAATATTTGGATCGAATTGTATTAAGATTTAATATAAATTGTGTGATAGTGGTTCCGATTAAACTCTCGACTTCTTATCTGTCTGGATACTACAGAAGATGCTCAATTTTATTATTCCCTGATGGTTGCCATGCAAAATAATCCGCACAATGGCGGCGACTCAGCTAGTCGCTGGGTGATTCTGGCTGCTACCGCCCCAATCCTCGCCCTGGTGATGGGCCAGCTGGTAAACGGGCTATCTGTCTATTTTGTTCCCCTGGAAGAGGAGTTCGGCTGGGCTCGCGGCGATATCGCACTGATTAACTCCCTGGGCCTTGTGGGCCTTGCGATTGGCAGCATCCTCATGGGATTTGCCGCCGACCGGTTCGGTGTGCGACGCATCGCGGTTGTAGGAATTTTAGTTACCGGCGTTGCCGCCCTTGTCGCTTCCCGGGCCAGCGATCTGTGGCAGCTTTACCTGCTCTTTTTCCTCGCGGGCCTGCTCGGTGGTGGCGCAATATCGGCCCCGCTGACCGCTCTTGTCGGATCCTGGTTTACCCGGGGTGCCGGGCTTGCCATTGGTATCGCCGCGCCGCCGCGCAAGCGCTTGGGCAGGGCGGGATGCCGTTTTCCGGGGCTCTCCTGATCGAATCGTTTGGCTGGCGAGATTCACTCGCCACACAGGGTATGCTTACCCTGGTTATCGGGCTTCCACTCGCCTGGTTTTTGCGTTCTCCACCCGCTGCCGTACCGGGATCCGCGCAGCTATCGCACGAAAGCCCTACCGGCCTGCCTAACGCGGTCGTCGTGGCCTGGATATCGGTTGCCGTCTTATTCTGTTGCACCACTATGTCCGTACTCCTGATGCACCTTGTGCCGCTAGCGCAGGAGCGCGGTCTGTCCGCCACCGATGCTGGCAGTGTGCTTTTTCTCATGCTGATGGTAGCGATAGCAGGACGTGCAGCCTTTGGTCAAATAACCGATATGATCGGTGCGCTTCCGACCTGGATTCTAGCCTCAAGCTGGCAAACTCTGCTTGTCTTTGGCTTCATGATGATGGATGGGCTGAAGGAGTACTATGTTTACGCCGTGATATACGGGTTCGGTTATGCCGGGGTGATGACAGCTGTGCTGGTGACTGTCAGAAATCTCGCCGCTCCAGCCCGGCGCGCCTCATCGATGGGGATAGTACTGGCATTCGGCTATTTAGGCCATGGACTCGCGGTTGGCAGGGCGGGTTCTTTTACGATTTGACCAACGCCTATACCTGGACCTACGCTAATGCAGTGATTTCAGGATTCATCAATATCGCAATCGTCAGCACCCTTTGGTGGACGGTCACCCATCGCCGGCAGCTAGCCGTCGCATAATATCATAAGGGGTCGAAGCCCTTTAGAATCATCCTCGGTGACGACTCTTTCGTCGAACAGTTTCGGGACAGCAAAAACGCCGACCCACTTCGCGAAATCTCGAAGGCCCAGAAAAGAAGCCAGGCGTTAACAGTTACCCGAATACCCAGCACACTATAAAACCAGGAACGAGGCAATGGCGAATGCCTGTTATTCAGGCGCTTACACAATGCGAGAAATAGCCGAGTATTTCAGTGTACACTCCATGACGGTAAGTCGGCGGTGAAGCAGTTTGAAGAATGATGACGCAAATGCTAAATGCAGCTTAACCTCTGCTTTTAACTTCGGTTAGAAATGGGAGGGTTACAGTATCGCTCCCCCAGAACTTTTACTGAAATCGCGCGAGGTTTATCATAAATTTCGGCGTCAGAGTCGCCAGGTTGGAATTAAAATCTAACGACATTATTTGACTTGGATTTATAATTTTGTCACTGTTAGCGGTACTATAATGAATACTAAAACTCTAAGTTCCAGGTTGGCAGATGAACCCGGTTTAATTTTATTTGTATCTCCAAAGATATTGAATAAATTTATTCAAAAAGGTTTTAGTGAGCATATAGATCTAGATCAAACTCCAGTTATATTGGGTTCTATTGGCCCTCCTCTTTTCGGCAAATTTAAATCAGGTTTAAAATATTCATTAGAAATTAATAATATTTATTATTCGGTTCAAAGAGGGCTTTCATTGTTAATTGATGGTGAAATTGATGATAACTTTAGTAAGGAGAAATTAAAGAAATCTTATATGCCAATTATGTTTAATGAAAATATTGTATATGGTGTTGAGATAAGGAATTCTAATGATGAAATTAGAAAAGAATTAAAAACCCTTCTAAAGATAAAAACCAAAGATAATGATTTAGCTAATGAAGATAATCCTTTTAATTCGGAAATTGATCTACTTGAAATTTTACAACAACAGTTAGCTCCAGATAAAAGCTATCCATTATGGCCATTATTTGAACCCTCAAAATATACAATTAATTTGTTAATTGATATCTATGGTGATCATTTTGTTAATGATTCCGTTAAAACTAATACTGATTGTTATTTAGAGGTTGGGGAGTTTTCAGATAATTCTTTTAACAAAAAATCCGGGATATATTATGATGGAAATGTCGGTTCTTTACTTAGAAAAGGGGTTGAAATAATTAATGATGGATATATGCCTGTAAATATAGAAATTAATCCACATGGACATAGGCACAAAATTTTGTTTCGATCATTTTATAGAAATGATTCTCTTGTTCGTGATTTTCTAAAATCTTACGCCTGTGATAAAAGTTTAGAGGGAAAACTTTCAAAGACAAAACCTCACCCTACAATTTTTGAAATTCAACAAGCTATAGGTAATTTATATAATAAATAAAAATATGTTATTGGGGGAATCCGACGATACTTAATTATTACTGCACCTCTGGGGGAGTTAAATGTCGTGTTCCTGGAACTTCTGGTAACTACCCTCTACGGTCTAATCGTGAACTATGTCTCAAATTTATTTGTTCTGATACGATATATATAGTAAGAGAGGTAATCGAGTATGGATGAACTGTCGACTAATGATCGTGTAGAGCAGGTTTCTAATCTCCGTGACTATTTTCGCACGTCGATAGAGGGCGTTATCGAAAATCAGGGCGTTGATATGGATCCTCACGCTGCCCATTACGTCGTCAACCTGCTCACGTTGTTTTCTCGCTCCGAAGAGTTGTATGAAGACGACGGTAAAATCTACGGACTAAAACCTCTCGCACTCATGCTCGCGGACGCCGCGAACGCAAGCAGCATTGAAGAGCGCAGCCAGTCCCTGCAGCGAATTGGTGACGTGTCTCTGTTCGTCTCAGGTTTTTTCAGCGACAGTCTGGTAAGAAATGTAGTCGACATTGACTACTACATTAGCATGGGTGGAAATGCTTACGGCTCTTTGTCCGAAGAGATACGCGGTACGTTTCGTGGTAATGCATTTGCTGATATCTATAAAGAGCTGTCAGAAAAATTTTTGATCCTCATCGATATACTCAACGAAGTTCGCGATAGTCGGCGCAGAGATTCCGACGTCGATCTGCTGCGTACTTACGAAGTGTGGCAAAAAACTGGCAGCCGCCGCTGCGAAAAACTATTGCGCAAACAAGGTGTGGTGCCGATCTCAGACGCCAAAAAAAGGCACCACTAACATGCTGTCACAACTGCAACAGCAATTGACCGATATCTACCAGGTAGATCGGGGCCACGACGTGCGCGACTACCTGATTACTGATCGAGAATTGGCAAAATACTTCGGTCGGGATGCACTCCTGGCGAACACAGATGAGAGCTTGCTCGTAGCGCAGGATGATGACGGTTTGGAAATGTCGTTATTTCTCGATGGTGAGATGCTCACCCGCCTCGACGCAGCTGGCCCAATGGCCTGTCTTCACTCGGAGTTGCTCGACGACTGGTGGAAGGTCATTGAGGGCATCAGCCATTTTAATTGCGTTGCCTGGAAAGCATCACAGAATCGCACGGTAACGCTTCTTGAGCTGGAGCTGCAAGGCGAGATCGACAAATTCGTTAGCACAATGTTTGTTGCGATGGAGCAGTCTAATAGAGAACTGATGGCCGGTTTGCACGGTCAGTTATTCGAGGGCGTCAGTTTTCACCAGGACCTCGACAACGAGCAACTCGAGCGCTACCGCTCCGCCAATGGCTATGCGTCACGATATTGCCACGCACTTCAACAGCAAGTGATCGACAATGACCCACTTGCGATTTCTGAACTACGCCATTTCTACCGCCTACAGTCGTCTGAGAAGATTAGCCACATTCACGCGAAGGCTTGGTCATAGACTGTCAGCCTGTTACGTTCAACCGACATGCCCCAGGGACTAACTGAGCACGGATTCCGGACTATGATAATCGTACCCAAGTACCTCGGCCACCGGCTTGTAGGTAACTTTTCCTCTGTGTACATTCAGGCCGTTACGCAGGTGAACATCGTCCTTCAATGCCTGGACGTAACCTTTATCCGCCAGGGTTAAGATGTAGGGTAGTGTCGCATTGTTTAACGCGTAGGTGGAGGTGCGAGGTACGCCGCCGGGCATGTTGGCGACACAATAGTGCACTACCTCATCGACGATGTAGGTGGGCTCCGCGTGCGTGGTGGCACGCGACGTTTCACAGCATCCCCCCTGGTCGATGGCGACGTCGACGATGACTGCGCCGGGTTTCATCTTTTTTACCATTTCGGCGGTCACCAGTTTTGGAGCTTCAGCCCCAGGAATAAGTACGCCGCCGATTACCAGATCGGCTTCGAGAACATGGCGTTCGATCGCATCGTCGGTGGAAAATACTGAATTAGTGCCCCGACCGAATTGTCTCCAGTGGGCCTCTATTGCATCCGGATTGCGATCGATTACCCAAACGTCGGCTCCCATACCAACAGCTATATGGGTGGCATGCGTGCCAACTACGCCGGCACCCAAAATTACTACCTTGGCAGGGTCGACTCCGGGTACCCCACCGAGCAACATACCCAGTCCGCCATGCGGGTGTTCCAGACAATAGGCACCGGCCTGAATCGACATACGACCAGCTACTTTAGACATCGGCGCTAGCAGGGGTAAACCGCCCTGCGTTGAGGTTACAGTTTCGTAGGCAATGCAAACCGCGCCGCTATCAACCAGATCCTTAGTCTGCTCAGGATCAGGAGCCAGATGCAGGTAAGTAAATAGTATTTGGTCTTCGCGCAGCATGGCGCGTTCCACGGCCTGTGGTTCTTTGACCTTCACAATCATCTCGGCGCGCTCGAAGATCTCTGCCGCGGTCTCTATAATCTCGGCGCCGGCGCGGCGATATTCATCGTCACTGCAACTAATGCCAATACCCGCATTTGACTCAATTAATACCTGATGTTTGTGCTTAACAGCCTCTCGTACACTGGCCGGAGCCATACCAACACGATATTCATGATTTTTAATTTCTCTGGGAACGCCGATTAACATTTTTTTTTCCTTATCAGGTGAAATATAGCTACGAGATTAATAAAATAGTGGAGTCGTGGGTCTCCAGCTAGTACCAGCAATATTCTTTCAATGTGCCAGATTTGCCATTTCGTTCAAAAATGAAATTTTTGCTGTGCAAGTGTTAATGCTTATCTCGACATGCGGGTTTTCTTCGGGTTTGTAAGTTCTGATTATTTTACGTTAGACAAACTGGTAATTCCAGCAATGTGCATCGATCAGTTCACCCGGTGGGGAAAACAATGTGAGCACTATTGTTCTGGTTCGATGTCCGAATAGTGAACCCTGCCATTCTTATCGGTCCAGCTATAAATCGTAGTTTCTTTTTTTGGCGTCGGCTGCAAGTTGCTATCGGGTTGAGTACTATCAGCCGCTTTATCGGCGTCATTATCTGGCGCTACAGAATCTGAAAAAATAATATCCGCTAACTCTAATAAGCGGGCGTTAGTGAGTAAATCTAGCGGATTATTAGTTTGAATTTTTTGCTGGAATTCAGGATCGTTGAGGATTTCCTGTACACGCCTGTCGTCCTGTACCCGCTTCACACGTCCCCAGATATCGACTAATTGACCCGCCAGGGCAGTCTCAACTGCTGCTGTATCACCCGGTTCTGTCATCATGCCTGCCGAATTTGCCAGTGCCTGCATGTCAGGGTTTTTTACCAATTGTTGAAACGCGGGGAGCTTTTGCAGGGCCGCAGCGTCTCCGCTGTTCAACACAGCCTGGTTTCGGGAGTCGCTTAATAGCGTATTCAGGTCATTACTGCTCGCAAGTCTCTGGGCCTGTAACGCGAATTCGGCTGGCGCTTCGACTAGCGCAGTACTTAAGTCGATGACCTCGGGCTCGGCCGAGGTCATCGACAGGGCGGTATTCACCGCCTTACCGACGATCTGGTTGCTAAGGCTTTCTATCCAGCGTTTATGTGACTCGCCAGCGTTTGCAGTCTGCTGTTCGGGCCGCACATCACGCACAAATGTGAATGTCCAGACGATGATTAAAGCGACTATTAAACCTACCCCCAGCCCTAGTGTGGCGCCAGCAAAGGATGATGCAGTCGAGGGGGTTTCGCTTTCGGGAATTAATTTACCAATCAACAGAAATAGAAAACTGACTATTACGCCGCCTGCGATAAACAAAAAAAGCGCGGCAATAATAAATGGCACAATGCCTCGCAGTTGGAACATCGACGCGACGATAGCTGCCACCTGCCCGGTAAAGAGAATACTGGCCAGGTAGCCGCCCAATAAACTTAACACTCTGGAAAGCGATTTGACCAGGCCTTTTTTGTAGCCACGGTAGGCGAAAAAGGCGACGACAACTAAAAATATTATTAAAGACCAGTCCATCTGATGATTTTCTTAATTCCAGATCGACCAGGAGTCTGATCAGCCCTGAAAGAGCTCGCGTGCCCTGGAGAGATCTTTCTCCGTATCGACGGCCAGGCTTTCGTAATTGTCAACGATGGTGATGCCGATACTAATGCCATTCTCCAGGGCTCTTAACTGCTCAAGCTTTTCAGTACTTTCCAGCGGCGTCTGTTGCAGTTGGCTAAGTTTATCTAGCGTTTTTCGGCTATAGATATAAACACCAATGTGTACCAGTGCCTGTTTCGGCAGGTCGCCATTTTGATGTACCGGGATACAGTTTCTGGAAAAATACAGTGCTTTATTATCCAGATCAGTAACAATTTTCGGTGTGCCCGGGTCATTTAGAACATCGATTCTAGATTCCCAATGCGCCAATGTCGCCATTTCGGCATCGGCCTGATCAATAAAATCGTTTACCAGCTGGTCGATATGCCCGGGGTTGAGCAATACTTCATCACCCTGCATGTTGACGAAAATATCGCTAGATGAGATGTTTTGCATATATTCCGCAATTCGATCGGTCCCGGTGGCGCAATGCTCTGAAGTCATCACTGCCTCGTAGCCAGCATTGTTAACTGTATCGAAAATGCGTTCATCGTCGGTTAGCACGACTACCTCATCCAGGCTTTTAGCCTGCATCGCCTGTTCGACAACGCGAATTACCATCGGCTTGCCGCCGATATCGCACAGCGGTTTTCCGGGTAGTCGTGTTGATGCGTAACGGCTGGGGATGCAGCCGGTGACTTTCATTGCCTGGCTCCGATAAAGAAATCTTCTGTAGTTTTGAGTAAACTCTGCGCATCGAGCAGAGTTTCAATCATTTCTCGAACTGCAGCATCACCGCCCTTCCTGCTAGTCACCCAATCGGCCTCCTGCTGTACGCGAGCCGCTGCATTGGCTGGTGCAACAAAAACACTAACATGAGGTTTGCACACCAGGTCTAGAACATCGTCGCCCATGTAGAGTACCTGTTCGGGCACCAGGCCCGCGGCACTGGTTATGGTCTGTAACGCATCCTGTTTGTAAAAATGCCCGCATTCGTAATAATCAATTTTAAGCTCTTCGACGCGGCGCTTCACGGCGTCGGAAATTCTGCCGGTGAGGATGCCAAAACGAATTCCTGCCTGCCTCGCTAGCGTGACACCAAAGCCATCCTGCGCATTAAATTGTTTGGTATCTGAATCTTCGCCGCCGAGAATTATGCCGCCATCGGTGAGTACGCCGTCAACATCGAGCACGACGAGCCTGATGTCGAGTAATTTGTTTTTTAATGGGGCGGAAAGTTCGGTCAAGTCGGGTAAATTGTCGTTCAACAGGGCGGCAATGCTACGGGTAAAGGTTCCTGTAGTCAAAGGCTTAGCGGGTTTTGAGGCTTGCTCGAAATCGTCAGATTATTATATCGAGATGCGAGAGCCCTTATCTATTTTTACACCCGAGACGAATCCAACGAGGAGGTCTGGATTCTCCAGACCTCCTCGGGTACTTACTTGGTGATAATTTCGGGTCCCATCATCAAGGTTGGCAACCAGGTTGAAACAATCGGCACGTAGGTCACAATAATCAGAAACAGGAACATGATAGCAAGCCAGGGAGCCGCCGCTCTGACGACGTTGAGCATCGACATGCCTGCCACACCGGCGGTAACAAACAGGTTAAGACCCACCGGTGGCGTAATCATGCCTATTTCCATATTCACCACCATGATAATGCCGAGATGAATCGGGTCTATGCCCAATGTAATGGCGATAGGGAATACTAACGGTGCGACAATAATCAGTAGGCCGGAAGGCTCCATAAACTGGCCGCCGATCAATAACAGGATATTAACCACCACCAGAAACATTATCGGGCCAAAACCCGCCGACAGCATCGCCTCGGTAATCATTTGCGGAATACGCTCTTCGGTCAGCACATGCTTCAGGATCAGCGCGTTGGCTATAATAAAAAGCAGCATGATGGTGAGCTTGCCAGCTTCGAACAGGCTTTTTTTGGTATCTTTATGCCAGAATATTGACAAACCTCGCCACAGGATCATCGCGCCACCAGCACCTTTTTCCTTAAATGGTCCCATATCACAATAAATAAAATTCGCGATCAGGAAGGCATAAATTGCTGCCACTGCAGCCGCTTCGGTGGGGGTGAAAATTCCACCATATATTCCGCCCAAAATAATAACGATTAGTAACAGGCCCCAACTCGCATCTCGTGCGGCTTCGAATATCTCCGACCAGCCAGCCCAGGGTTGTGCGGGCAGTTTTTTATAAACCGCGAAGGCATAAATTGCCAGCATCAACAGGCCTCCGGCCATCAATCCGGGTATCACACCGGCCAGAAACATCCTGCCCACCGATACATCGGTAGCCGCCGCATATACCACCATGACGATAGAAGGGGGTATCAAAATACCCAGCGTACCGGCATTGCAGATGACACCCGCGGCAAACTCCTTGGTGTAACCCACCTTTACCATACCGGCAATGACAATACTACCGATTGCGACCACGGTTGCCGGCGACGAACCGGAAAGCGCTGCAAACATCATGCAGGCAAATACCGAGGCCATGGCCAGGCCACCCCGAAACGAACCCACCACGGCGATTGCAAAACGGATAATTCGATGCGCAACACCACCGGTCGACATGAACACAGACGCGAGGATAAAAAATGGGATGGCCAGCAAAGTGTAGTGGCCTTGAAACGCGGAAAACAGGGTTTGTGCCACCGATGCGAGCGAAGCATCTGAAAGCATCATCAGGAAAATCATACTGGATAGACCCAGCGAGACAGCGATCGGTACACCGATCAACATCAAACCGACTACCATCGCAAACAGAAGCACGATATCCATTACAGGTCCTCCCTTTTATCTTCAGCCTGAGCCCGCACCTGTTCAATTTCCTCCTCAACTTCATGACTGGCTATGATCTTGTCCAGCTTCCCGGTTATTATCTGCCAACCCACCTGCAGAAAACGAAAAGTCAACAAAGCCATACCCAGTGGTAAAGCCAGGTAAGGAATAAATCGTGGCACTTTTTCGTAGCGCTCGCCTTCATTGAACCAGTCTGCCAAAAACATAAACATGCCTGGCATCGGAATGTCTTCTGTCTCCAGCCAGGCGCGTTCGGTGATAAAGGGATACCAGTAATTCCACGATCCTATTAATAACAGGATAGAAAATGCCAGACAGGCCGCTACGGACAATATGGCCAGAATTTTGCGAGGGCCGGGGGATACAGCATTGAGAACCACATCGACACCGATATGGATATGTTTCTTCACGGCGTAGGAAGCACCCATTAACACCAGCCAGGCAAAAAGAAACACCGTCAACTCCAGTGCCCACAAAATATTGCTATTCATGACGTAACGTGCAACGACGTTAGCAAAGGTAATCAGTGTCATTAAACCCAGACATAGCGCGATACTGGTTTCTTCAATATCGTCTATCACCTGTCCAAGCCTGGATGTCGGTTCGTGATGCATTACCAGTTCCCCCGCGGTTATTATTGTATTTCTGATCAATATACGCGGTCGATACAATCGGCCGCGTAGGTTTGCTAATTATTATTAGCGGAACTTCGGCCTTATCACATATTGGCCTTCAGAGCCGCATTCATGAGGTCCTCACCAATATCCTTTTCAAATTTCTTCCACACAGGTTTCATCGCATCGACCCAGGCCTGACGTTGAGCGGCAGTCAAGGTACGTACGGTGCCTCCGGCGTTGACGATGTTTTCCCTATTGGCATTGTTGACGTTGGTTGATTCGCCATTCCGGACCTCGGTCACTTCTTTCAGAATAGTTCCGAACTGCGTGCGCACATCGTCGGGTAAATCCTTCCACCACTTGGCAGAAGTCACGACCAGATAATCGATAATACCGTGATTGGTTTCAGTCACGCCATCCTGAACTTCGAAGAATTTTTTGCCGTAGATATTCGACCAGGTATTTTCCTGCCCGTCGATAACCTTGGTTTGCAGGCCACCATAAACCTCTTTAAACGACATCTTTTGCGGGCTTGCACCGAGTTGCTCAAACTGGGCTACCAGCACATCAGATGCCTGAACACGAAACTTGAGACCTTTGGCATCAGAGGGATTTACCAGGGGCTTGCTGGCTGACATCTGCTTCATGCCATTGTGCCAGAATGCGAGGCCCGTCAAGCCGCGACGATTCATCGCTTTCTTTAGCTTGTCGCCGTCAGCGGAATTTTGAAAACGGTCCACCGCGTCCACATCTTTGAACACAAACGGTAAATCAAAAATACGGAACTTCTTGGTGAATTTTTCAAATTTTGACAAGGACGGGGCGGCCAGATGAACATCACCATTTAACATCGCCTCGAGTACCTTATTATCGTCATAGAGAGTGGAATTGGGGAATACCTGCATACAGGCCTTACCATTCATCTCTTCGTTAATGCGTTTTTCCAGCAAAGAAGCGGCAATGCCCTTGGGGTGTTTGTCGGTATTGGTGACATGACTGAACTTGATAACAATTTCTCCTGGATCGCAACTGGCGTAGGCGATGGAGGTGCCCACTGCGCCGACAAGAAATACACAACTGGCTGCTAATACACGTAACTTCATTTTTTTCTCCTGGTCTGGTTTTAATTGTGACGTCAAAGACTGACGTGCTGTCGTTTTAACACTTTAACAAGAGCAAGACTCAGGCCAGATTGACTTAAAAATCGAAATTTACCGCAATTTTTATCTAAATGAACCAAGTTTAATTCTATATCTGGGTCTAATAGAATTGCTAAGAGACTGAAATTAAACAATTAATTGCTTGATTGCAGTGGAATATATATCTCTGTATTTTATCAGATATTCTTTGATTAGTCGCACTATGCGTTACGGGTCGATGGTTTAATTTGTAACCGAATCCACCCACGCCGGGATTATATATGGATGGATTTCCACTCATTTCTACTTGTTAACTTAACGGCATTGGGTTGGAGCCTATTTAAATTGATCTTTGTCAATATTATACTTACGCATTTTGTCGTACAAGGTCTTGCGCGGGGTGCCGAGGGATTCCAGGGTCGCGTTGATCGAACCAGCGGATTGGGCCAGCGCCTGTTGAATCAGGCTTTTTTCGAACCACTCCACGCGGTCGTGTAAATTGACCGATTCACCCTGCGCGGTTGCATGAATAATTTCATCCATGTCTGGATTACTGGCATCGCCCATCAGGACAAAACGTTCGGCTGCGTTTTTAAGTTCGCGCACGTTGCCGGGCCAGCTGTACATCAAAAGCTGCTGTAACTGTTCGGGGTTAAGTTCGGGCAGATCGCATTCGTGGCGAGCTGCGGCGATCAGAGAATAGTGATGAAACAGGAGCTGGATATCCTCGACGCGGTCGCGTAATGTTGGCAGAGTGAGCGTGATAACGTTGAGGCGGTAGTAGAGGTCTTCACGAAAGATGCCTTCGGTGGAAGCCTGTTTGAGATCGGTTTTGGTAGCCGCGATTACCCGTATGTCGATAGGTCGTTGCTGGTTCGAGCCGAGAGGTTCAACGACACGTTCCTGTAATACGCGCAATAATTTAACCTGAAGATCGAGTGCCATACTCTCGATTTCGTCGAGAAATATGGTTCCACCATTGGCATATTCAAATTTGCCGATTCGTGGCTTTGAAGCACCGGTAAAAGCGCCTGCTGCATGACCAAAGAGTTCACTCTCTATAATGTTTTCGGGTAATGCCCCGCAGTTGATAGCTACAAATGGCGCTTTTCGCCGCTTACTAATTTCGTGCAGATTGCGCGCGACCAGATCCTTGCCGGTGCCGGTCTCGCCCCAGAGCAGGATATCGGTATCGGTGGTGGCGAGTCGAGTGATCTGGTTGCGGAGTTGTTGTATTGAAGATGTTTTGCCAATAATGCGTTGCCCCGGCGAATTTTGTAATTCCAGCTCTTTTTTGAGGTTGCGATTCTCAAGGATCAGACTACGCTTGTCGCAGGCCTTGCGTACTACCTCGATTAGATTGTCGGGGGCAAATGGTTTTTCCAGAAAGTCGTAAGCACCATCGCGCATGGCTTGAACTGCAGTGGCAATATCTCCCTGACCGGTAATCAGTATTACTGGAATATTGGCGTCAATTTCTTTGACACGTTGCAATAGTTCGAGTCCGGAAATGCCCGGCATTTTGATGTCGGTAACGATAACGCTGGTGCAATTCGTGTCGATGCCAGCCAAAGCACTCGACGCATCGGCATAACTAGTTACCTCAAAGCCCTCCATTTCCATGCTCTGAGTGGCGGACTTGCGGATAAATTTATCGTCATCGATGAAGATGACCTGTGCCTTGCTTTCATTCATTGGGCAAATATAACTCAAAGTGGGCGCCACCCGCAGTACTGTTAGTAACTTCGATTTTGCCACCCAGGCTTTCCATGATGCGGTAGGATATCGATAATCCGAGGCCGAGGCCGAGGCCTACTTCCTTGGTGGTGAAGAATGGATCGAACACGTTTTCGATCACGTTAGCAGGAATTCCCGGTCCAGTATCGCTGATACTTATAACGATGCCAGAGTTTCGTATGCCGGCATTGATTTCTATCTGGCGGGCTTTAACCGATGCCATAGCCTGAATCGCATTACTGATTAAATTAACCAGCACCTGATTCAGCAATAAGGGATCGGTTGTCACCGATAATTCGGGGTCAATGCGAGCCAGTACGCCAACCTCGCTGGACTCGATTTCACGCTTAAACATGCTGAGCGCCTGGTCGACCGATTGATCGATAGAAACACGGCTGTGATCACCACTAGATTTCCTCGAAAACCCACGTAGCTGAGAAATAATGCTGGCCATACGGCCGGTGAGTTCGCTAATTTCTTCAAGATTACCGACAGCGGCTTCCACCTGTTTACGTTCTAGCAGGCGTTGCGCATTTTCGGAATAATTTCTTATTGCAGTAAGCGGTTGATTCAATTCGTGACTAATGCCAGCGGACATTTGCCCGAGGCCTGCCAGTTTGGCCGCCTGAATTAATTCAGCCTGGGTATCGCGTAAGGTTTGCTCGGCTTTTTTACGTTCTTCTACTTCGTTTTCGAGTTCACGGGTTCGGCGCTGTACGCGTTGTTCCAGTAACTCTGTCGAACCCTGAAGCGCCAGTCGACGTTGCCGATTGACCGCATAAAGCGTTACCAGCAGGAGCACGATTAATAAGCCAAATCCGGCGAGAGACGCCCGTAACACGACGGTGCTGCGAACGGATTTAGTTTTACTAAGTATATGTACAGTCCAGCCAGCGTCAGGCATGGGTATTTTTAGGTGCAGATAATTGATCGCCTTCGAACCGGGTTTATGAGTCAATTTTACTCGGCTGCCGGCATCGCCCAAATCCTCGATATCGATGAAATCAAGCCGTTGCACTGGTTGGTCTCTGTATTGTCGTGATAAAAGTATTTGCTCCAACTTCTCCGATTCGATTTTGCGAATACTTTTATAGGTCCAGTCGGCCTGTGTCGAGAGGAACACAATGCCATTGTCGTCGGTGACAATAAAATCATCACCTCGATCAGACCAGGCGGCTTCGATATTGGCAAGATTGATCTTCACTACAATCACGCCCACTAACTTGTTTTCTGAGTGAACAGGATAGGAAAAATAATAACCACGCTGCTGTGACTGTATACCCAGGGCGAAATAACGCCCCGCTTCACCGGTGATCGCGGTTTGATAATAGGGGCGAAAGCTGTAGTTATTGCCAATGAAAGAACGATCCAGATTCCAGTTGCTGGCGGCAATAGTGAGTCCGGCTTTATCCATTAAGTATACATCTGAAGCCCCTGACGAATCGGCAACGGATTCCAGATAGAGGTTGGTGGCATCTAGTTGTGGGCTATGGCGTTGCAGCAGAGCGTCTAAAACGTAGGGGTTGCTCGAAATAAGTTTCGGTAAATGTTCATATTTTGCCAGTGCACCACCGAGATTCGATACGAACAAGGTAAGGCGGTTACGCGATTCGACGCCAAGTTCGTTGAGGGCCTGGTAGGTTAATGCGCGATAACCCGCAATTAACCCAGCGCTCAGGATGATACACAGGACTAATAATAAAATCAGTCTTGTAGGCGAAAATCGGAGTCTGCCGTTCATTCGAATAATTGATATTACCTGTACTAGGAGCCTGTCGGACTTAGGATAAATCTCAGTAACTGCTCCTGGGTTGCCTAAGGGCACCTACTGTTGGCGCCTAAAGCGCCTACTGTTGGTGTTCTACTACCGTACATCCTGTACATATCGCTACGATTACCTAAGTCCGACAGACTCCTGGAGTGGGTTAATTCTAAGCGTTCCTGGCGAAGTCAACAAGCACGATGCCGATAGGGTATCGCTAGCTAATCAAGCTTCGGATTCGGCAGGCTGAATGCATAGGCACTTTCGATGTCGGCAGCGATGCTGATCAATGATTCGTCTTCATAGTGGCGACCGATCAGTTGCGCTGCTATCGGCAAGCCTTCGCTGTGCATGCCACAGGGAAAAGTAATTGCCGGGTGACCGGTCATATTGAAAAAAGACGTATAACGCGTAATCGCGTTACCTGCTGGTTCTGTGTAACCGTCGGTAGTGACTTCGACACTGCCGATTTTTGGGGCGATAGCCGGGGTGGCGGGTGTTAACAGCAGATCGACGTCTTTGAATACAGTGTCCGTGTCGCGCCGGTAAGTTTCGATAAAACGTTTTGCACGCACATATTGCTCGGCCAGCAGGCATTGCCCCAAAGCGAGTCCAGCGCGAAATTCCTGGCTGTACAAATCACCACGCAATTCCAGGTAGCGATTATGGTAGGACAGCGCTTCCGGCATTTGCACGGTTAGCGAAACCGTGCGGGTGAATTCCATCGACGGCATCGGTACTCGGGTTAGTCTGGCTCCCGAATCTTTCAGGAAGGTCATCAGCCTGTCGATGCAATCGAGAATTTCTGCGTCTGCCTTTTGGTAAAAAAAAGTTTCCGGAATGCCTACTCTTAAGCCGTCCAGTCGCTGGACTGTATCCGCGCCTGTTGGTTGGAAACTATCGGCAAGAATTTCGAATAGAATCGAGGCGTCTTCGGCGCTACGGGTTATCGTGCCTACATGATCCAGTGTCCAGGAGTAGGGTATGACGCCTTCGGTGCTGATGCGACCGTAAGTCGGCTTAAACCCGACCAGGCCGCAAAGCGCAGCGGGTGCGCGTACCGAACCGCCGGTATCGGTACCCAGCGCGGCAGCGCATAATCCATAACCGACTGCTGCTACCGAGCCGCTACTCGAACCGCCCGCCAGGCGCGATGAATCGTACGGATTCGGTGGCGTCCCATACAGGCTGTTTTCTCCGGTTGCACCATAAGCGAACTCGTGCAGATTATTTTTGCCGAGGAAAATACCACCAGCGCCGTTCATGCGTTCTATGGTTACTGCATCTGCTGCTGCGATATTGTCGTGCAGCACTCCCGATCCGGCTGTGGTTTTCTGGCCCCTGACATCAAATAGATCCTTGCAGGCATAGGGGATGCTGAATAAAGCTTTCCTGGGTTGATTGTCAATTCTTCCGGCACGCTCTAAGGCCGTATCCAGATCGAATGAAATAAAAGCTTTGCTGGTATCGTTTAAGCGATGAATTCGTTCGACAAACATTTCGACCAGCCGGGCGGGGGATAAATCACCCTCACTTAGTTTTTTTGCCAGCGATGTAATCGAGGCAAAAGCTATTTCGTCATTCATCGGTGAGCGGTGCGATATTCGAGGCTGGTGGTATGGTGCCTAGATCGATCCGGCGCAGAATATCGAGTTGATCGAGTAATTCCTGGAATCCGGTGATGATACCGAGTTTGGGGTCGACGAGTTCGATTAACTCCTCATCTTTCCAGTCATAGCTGGCGAGTTGATCGCGTATGCCGATCAGGGTTTGTTTTTGCAGTTTTTTCATGATCAGGTCTAATCGAAATAGTCTAATTTGAAATCGAGTTTACGCTAGTATTCCCCTCACTGTATAGAAGCGTAATTATTAGCTACTGCTGATCTTCGGGGTCGGAATCCTGCTGTTGATCAAGTTCGTCCTTATCCTGCAATATCCGATAGGCGGGCCCTTGTAGGTCGTCGAACTGACCGCTATTAACCGCCCAGAAAAATCCGGCGATAATCAGGCCGACCAGGACGACTGACAATGGAATCAACAGGTAGATTATTTCCATCAGGTATTTACCGCTTTTTCAACAGGCTTCAATCGTAACAGACGCGAAGAGTTCAATACCACCACCACAGAACTCAATGACATGCCGATGGCCGCGAGCCAGGGCGGCACCAGTCCGACTAGTGCCAGGGGTATTGCGCTAGCATTATACAACAACGCCCAACTAACGTTTTGGCGAATTACCGACAGGGTTCGCCGTGCCTGGCTGATAGCATTTATCAGAGTTTCGATATGCGGATTCATCATCACCATATCAGCATTCACACTGCTGAGATTGATATCCCGTGCTACTGCGACCGACAGGTGTGCCAGACTAAGCGCCGGGGCGTCGTTAATGCCGTCACCAACCATCGCGACTATATCTCCCGAATCGATCAGTTGCTCCAGTACTTCTGCCTTTTGCTGTGGTCGGCATTCAGCATAAATTGAGTCGATGCCTAATTGCCTGGCTACATGCTCAACCAGTTGCCGTCGATCACCACTCAATAATGTGGTTCGAATGCCCTGACGGTGCAGATAGGCAATCAAATCGCTGGCGCCGGGTTTAATTTCGTCGCTAAACATGAAAACCGCGAGCAGCTGATTTTGATCGGCGAGTAATATGCTAATTTTGTCGACCTGAAAATAATCCTCCATTGTTAGCGGGTCGATTTCCAGTCGAGAATTTTGCTGTTTAATAAACTCGGCCGAGCCGAGATAGTAATTCGTATTATCGATCCGACCAGAAACCCCGGCACCGGTGACAGATTTTAAATCAGAGACGACCACTGTTTTCGTCTGCCGAGCATGGTGCATGAATGACCGCGCGATAGGATGGTTCGACTGTGATTCCAGCGCGGCGGCGATCTCCGTGGATTGTGTGGCATCGAGCGCGCCCAGCGTTTCAACACGAACCAGGCTGAGTTCGCCATTGGTCAGTGTACCTGTCTTGTCAAACACCAGATGATCGACTTTAGCCAGGGTCTCCAGTGTGTGTTGACGCGCGACAAATAAACCTTTGCTAATCATCGCGCTGGAACCGGCGCTTAATGCCAGCGGCGTTGCTAGTGACAGGGCGCAGGGGCAGCTGACCACCAACACGGCAATCGTTCTGGAAAGCCAGTCGGGGTTTCCGCTGAGTAACCCGAACACTACAGACAATAGCGCGATGAAAAGAATTGCCGCGATAAACCAACCAGCGACGGCTTCGGTTAGCCGGGTGATTCGGGGTTTTTCCAGGGACGCCCTGTCCGCGAGTTGCTGGATCGACGATAAAACCGTGTGTTCCCCGGTCTGGCTGACGTCTACCGTTACCACCTGTTCGATATTGATCGATCCGGCGATAACGGTTTCGCCGGGCTTTTTCAGCATCGGTCGACTTTCGCCGCTGAGTAACGATTCGTTAAAGCTGCTTGCTCCATCGATAATCGTACCATCGACCGGAACCACTGCACCGGGTTTGACCAGTACCAGATCACCACTGCGTAATTCGGCTACTGGTATAGACTCTACCTCGTTACCCGCCATATTCAGGCGTCGATCAGCAATCAATGGTACCGCGGACGTCAGCGGTTCCATCGCCCGCGAGCCATTGATGCGGGTATTTAATTCGATGTAGCGCGCAGCTAGAATGAAAAATACAAACATGGCGATGGAGTCAAAATAGACGTCACCGCTGTTTTCAATTGTCGCCCACAGGCTGGCGACAAACGCCAGCGATATGCCGAGACTAATCGGTACGTCCATGCCTGCTCGACCGCTGCGCAGGCTGCTGATTGTGCCTCTAAAAAAAGGCTTCGCCGAGTAAATCAGAATAGGTAACACCAACAACAGGCTGACGCGCCTGAGGAAAGTAGCAATATCGGCGTCCATGCCATACCAGTCGCCCGTATACAGTCCGACGCTGATCACCATGATTTGCATGCCCAGTGCCGCAGATACGCCAAGCTGTTTCAATAATTGCCTGCGCTGTTGATCGAGCATCTTGAAACGGGCTTCGCGCGTATAAGGCTGCGCCTGGTAACCAATGCGTTCAACCGCCTGCATGATATCGCTGACCTTGAGCCGCTGAGGATCCCATACCACCTTCATTTGATTGGTGCTAAAGTTGATTTGTGCCGATTGGATGCAGGATATTTTTGCCAGGTAGGTTTCTATTAACCAGACACAGGCAGCGCAATTGATACCGATTATTAAAAAATTGGCCTCACTCGACTGGTCGTCATTATGATTTACCCAGCCAACCTGCACCGACGCATGATCGAAGCTGTGATAATCGCTGGCTTTGTTACCGGCGTCGTTATTTGGTCGCAGCGCCGGTAAATCGCGTTGTTGATAATAGCCCAGAAGTCCCGAGCTATTGATGGTATCGCTGACAGCCATGCAGCCTGCGCAGCAATATGCGCGCGTTTCGCCCGCGACCGATAGCTGAAAGCGACCGGCGTCGGACACGGGCAGGCTACAATGGTAGCAGTCGATCAATTCCTGGTCGGTATTAGGTGGCATTAATTCTGGAAGGCGACGGTTTAAGCAGGCACCAAAGTATAAAATGATAAAGTGGAAGCATATTGATGTGAATCAAGATAGGCAAAAGGGCTCCATACATAATGCGGCACGATATCACATTGGGCATAAACGCTGTGCTTTTGAGCGTGTTAAGCGGGTAAACTAGTCGAATATTCACCGAGCTGTTAGAAAAATTAATGACCGATTATTTATTACTGATTAGCGCATTTTCAATTGGTTTACTCGGATCGCCGCACTGTGCCGGTATGTGCGGAGGAATAGTCGGTGTATTGCACAATGGTGTTAGTGATGTAGCAAACAATAAAGTGCAGCAGTTCTGGTACAGCCTGACGTTCAATAGTGGGAGACTGCTCAGTTATGCTATCGCCGGTATGTTTGCAGCGATGCTGGGTAGTAGTTTGATCGGAATAGTTGGCATGGAGCGTAGCCACGTGGTGATGCAAATGATCGCTGGCGTCTTTATGCTGGCGCTCGGTTTGAGCATCGCGGGCTGGTGGACAGGGCTGAGTAGAATAGAAGCCTTCGGTTACCATTTCTGGCGCCGACTGCAACCCCTGACGCGTCGTTTCATCCCGGTTCGAAATAAATTTCAGGCGCTATTGCTCGGTACACTGTGGGGATGGCTGCCCTGCGGACTGGTTTATACCGCCTTACTACTGGTGCTCGCCAGTGGCGATGTCCTGCTGGGCGGCTTGACGATGATTGCCTTCGGTCTGGGTACGCTGCCGATGCTGGTACTGCTGGGATTATCCGCCGCCAGGATTAATCAGTGGAGAACTAATGTCAGAATCCGGTCGGTGATGGGGACTGTTATTATTCTTTTCGGGATTATCACTTTTGTTGGATTACTCGATCCCTCTTCACACGATGTTATGCAACACTCGGCACACTCTGCCAGCGAGAATGGTCAGTAACATAGTCATTAAAGTGTATGATGGCAAACTTCAGATTTCGATCGCCTGTAGCTCAGTTAACTGATGATAAAAGACCGCGCTATCCTGTTTCTGGCGATTGCACAAACCCTGGTCTGGGCCGCGCTTTATTATCTTTTTCCAGCCTTGCTATTGCGTTGGGAGGAGTCGCTTGGCTGGTCGAAGGCTGATCTCACTGCTGCGGTAACGCTGGCAATTTTTGTTTCGGCCATGGTGGCGCCGTTAGCCGGGCGCTTAATCGATGCTGGCAGGGGGGCGTTGATGATGGCGTCCAGCACCTTCCTCGGCGGACTTTGCCTGATCTGGCTTTCGCAGGTGACCCAATTGATTGAGTTCTATCTGGTCTGGGGGCTGATCGGTGTGATGATGGCTGGCTGCCTCTACGAACCCTGTTTTGCTCTGATTACGAGAGCCAGGGGGGTGAACGCCAAACAGGCTATTATTCTGGTCACACTGGTTGCAGGTTTTGCCAGCACAATCTGTTTTCCGAGTATCTATGCGCTGTCCGAGGCTTTTGGCTGGAAATCGGCGGTGCAGATATTTGCCATCGTGCTGATATTTATCGCTACACCGCTGATGTGGCTGGGTGCCCGCGCGGTGGAGCAGGACGGAAAGGCGAAGGAAATTCACCACGCTGACGATGGGGTACATCGTCATGCTTTTTTAAAGCGATCTGCGTTCTGGTTTCTGGCGCTGGGTTTCGGATTGCTGGCGCTGGTTCACGGCGTGACGATTCATCATTTGTTTCCGATACTGGCCGACCGTGGCGTTGATTCTGAGGTCGCGGTCATGGCGGCATCGTTCATCGGGCCGATGCAGGTCGCAGGCAGACTGGCAATGATGGCAGCCGAACGGCATGTGTCATTTAAACGGATCACCAGTAGTTGTTTTGTCTTCGTTGGTATTGCAATTTTATTGTTAATTAGTACCACCGGGACGCCAATGCTGCTAGTAGGCTTTGTTGTTTTATTTGGAGCGGCGCATGGGGTTATCAGCATCGTGCGTCCGGTGATCGCGCGAGAAATTTTGGGCGGTAATAATTTTGGCGCGAAATTTGGTGCTATGGCGTTGCTATATCTGGTGGGATCGGCATCGGCCCCATTTATCGGTTCACTGGTCTGGGGGGTTGGCGGATATGATCTGGTGTTGCCGATGCTTATCGTGCTTGCCGCTATGGGGCTGGGCCTGTATTTGGTTGCACACCGTTTTTCGCGCCAGACAGGACATTAAACCTGTTTAAAATTTCTCATATATACGCTCCACCCGCTAGCCCATCCCAGATCAGTTTGCCGCCAGCGACAAACAGTAAAATATAGATGATACGATAGAATTGCTCGATTGGTACCACTTTCACCAGCCACCAACCGATGACCACGCCAATCGGCACAACAGGTACGAGCACCAGACTGGTGGATAAATTTTCTGTCGAAAACTGTCCCAACCAGAAATAAGGCCATAGTTTGATCTGGTTTACTGCAAAGAAAAAGAACACGTGGGTGCCGACAAATACCCTTTTTGATAATTTTTGTGGCAGCAAATAGAATTTCACCGGCGTGCCCCCGGCATGGGCGATGAAGCTGGTAAACCCTGAAATTAAACCGCAGATGACACCGGTCAGTTTACTGGGCTTGCGGCCTTCGACATTGGCCGAGTCCTGTAATAACAGGGAAGCTGCAAAAATGATTGTTATCACTCCGAGCAGTAAGCGAATCGCATTGTCGTCCACGTATCGGTAGGTTAATGCGCCGACGCTAATGCCGATAACGGCTCCGGGTAACATGAGCGCGACATCTCCCCGGTTCCAGTCTTTGCGATATCCCCAGAGATTAGAAATATCGATCAGGCAGAGAATTGGCAGCATGATCGCCGCCGCAGCCACAGGTGAAATGAACATCGCCATCAATGGCACCGACAACTGTCCCAGTCCACCGCCCAGGCCGCTTTTCGAGATCCCGGTAATGATAACCGCCGGGATAGCAACGGCATAAAACAGGGGTTCAAATGCAAAAAAGTCAGAAATTCCCACAGCTGGCAATCGTCAGTTTCTGCTTAACTGAATTTAGTCAGCAATTTGCGTAACTCATCATGAGGTATGCCGACTGCGGTGATGTCGTCGCGCCCGGTCAAATCGGTATTGGTGACGATTGAATCGATGGTGGCTTCATCGACGGCCTGCACTACCGCGGCGAACAGCGGATCGAGGGCTTCATTGGAAATATATCCAACTTTTCTTAGTGGATTTTTATGTCCAGGTTCAGCGATAGACTGTGTGGAAAAGGCCAGAAAAATATCGCCCGAACCATTGTTCCCGCTAGTCCCGGAACGTCCAATTCCGAGGCTCGCACGGCGCGCTAAACGCTTTAACTGATGGGGTAGTAACGGCGCGTCGGTTGCAATAACGACAATGATTGAACCCATGCCCCGGCTACGAATTTCTCCACCCGTTAAATGACGACCGACGGGTAGGCCGGCAATCACCAAATCGGAACGCAGACCGAAATTAGCCTGCACAAATGCGCCGACCGTATAGGATTTGGCAGCGATTTCAATTTGACGTGAAGCGGTGCCAGAGCCCGCGTTAAAATCGTAGCAAACCATGCCGGTGCCACCGCCGACACTGCCCTGTTCAATCCAGCCGGAATGAGCGTTGTTAATTGCGTCAAACACATGTTGATCGGTGACATGGAATCCATTGATATCATTGAGGTCGCCATCATAGGTTTCGCCCGCGACCGGCAGTAACCAGAGGTTGGCATTTTTATAGGACTGTTCGACGACCCATTTAATCGTAGCGTCTCTGGTCAAACCGCAGGAATGCGTGTTGGTGAGTGTGATTGGCCAGAGCAATTCACCCGACTCCTCGATCCAGTGCATTCCGCTTAATTCACCATTACCGTTAAACGAGTGATACCCGGCAAACGCGGGCTGGTCAAGCTGTGCATGGGGTCGAGGAAGAATAGCGGTGACGCCAGTGCGGACAGGTCCTTTGCCAACTACCAGCGGGCCTTCGCCTTCTATTAATGTGGTATAGCCTACCAGTACGCCGTCGACATCGGTAATTGAGTTATTGGGGCCGGGTTCGCCGTCGAAAAGTACCGGGATGGAGCGCGCTCGGGGCGCACCGGATGGGGTATTCAATAACGGGTTGCTCATCAAACTAAACAGACCGGTTGTGATTTAACTACAGGTCTTTTACCACAGCTGCAATACTTTGGTCGAGGATATCGACGATATCGTTAATATTCCCCTCGCTCATAATCAGGCAGGGTGATAAGACCGCCATGCTGCCGAGTGGTCGCACGATCAATCCGCGCACCTGTGCCTGCTGGGCGATCAACACACCGATGTTGGAATCGGCAGCAAATGGCGTTCGGGCTTTCTTATCGGTAACAAACTCTATGCCCATCATAAAATGACTGCCGCGCACCTCACCGACAATTTCATGCTTCTCAAGGCTTTTCAAGCCTTTCTCAAACACCGGCCCCAGTTTTTGAACCTGTTGACAGATATTTTCGTTTTCCAGAATCGCGATATTCGCCAGCGCCGCAGCGCAACAGGCGGGATGGCCAGAATAAGTCATGCCGTGCAGAAACTTAGCACCTGGCTCGGAAATGACATCGTAAATATCATCGCTGATGATGGTCGCCGACATCGGCTGGTAGCCCGAAGTTAAACCTTTCGCCGAGCATATAATGTCAGGCTGAATGTCGAATATGGTTTTGGAGGCGAACATCTGTCCGAGTCGACCAAAAGCGGTCACTACTTCGTCAGAAATGCTCATGATTTCGTATTTCTGACACACTTCCCAGGCTCTTTTATGATATCCCTGCGGAGGCACGATGACACCGCCGGCACCCATGATCGGCTCGGCTATAAATCCAGCAATGTTCTCAGCACCGATGGCTTCTATTTTCTGCTCCATTTCTTCGATCAAAAAGTCACAAAACTCTTCCCGACTCATATTATCGGGCCGTCGATACGGGTAAGGTGAGGATAGAAAGTCGACCAGCGAGTCAGCAGAATCCCAGCCCTCGCGATAAGCCGGCGTGGTCATCGCGACCGCCATATGCGTTGAGCCATGGTAAGCCCCTATTCGGGATAAAATGCGTTTCTTTTGCGGTTGGCCTTTTCGATTGAAATAATGATGCAGCATGCGAACTGCGCTGTCGTTGGCGACCGAGCCCGAGTTGCCGAAATAAACTCTATTTAGCGAGCCCGGTGCCAATGAGGCAATTTTTGCCGCGAGTTCCGCCGCCAGTGGATGCGTTAAGTTATAAAAGGTCGAGTAATAATCCAGTTTTTCGAGCTGCTCGGCAATCGCCTGAATAATTTCCTGACGACCGTGCCCGACATTAACGCACCACAACCCACCAATGCCATCGATGAACTGGTTGCCGTCAGCGTCATATACATAAGGGCCTTCGGCGCGCGCAATGACAGTACGCGCATTTTTTTGTTTTAATGCGCTGAGGTCGGCGAATGAATGAACCAGGTGATTATCCTGATTCAGAATTTCTTCAGTGTTTAAACTAACGCCCAGGTCACTCATTTTGTATCCCGCCAAATATTCTAAAGTTTAACCAAAAAAAATTCATGCATCCCGACTCTACTACAGACCCTATTCGAGAAAATCCTCAATCCAGCGATCATATTCATCAACGCGAGTCAGTTTGTTGAGCAGTTCCTTATCGAGAATAGTTTCGACATCGACGGGTTGCACGCCTTCGCGTAAAGCTTTAAGCGTATCGTAAGTTGCCATGATGGCAGCCAGTGCTGGTTGATGGCCTTGCAGGCAGATGCGAACGCCCATGGGGCCGAGGTAATCTAGATCCATGATATCTGCTCCCGCACCACCGAGAATCAGGGGCAGCCGACAAATTTTGGCAATCGCTTCGATTTCTACTTTTTGCTTCACGCCCACCAGAAATATCGCGTCAACGCCGGTTTCCTGGTATGCCGTGATACGTGAAATAGCATCATCCAGATCGGTTGCCGACACCGCGCTGGTACGAGCTGCGATCACCAGGCCGGGATCCTGCCGCGCCGATACTGCCGCGCGCATTTTGCCGACACCTTCGGCGATGGATATCAAACTGGTTTTATTACCGGCGCCGAATGGTCTCGGTAATACTGTGTCTTCGATAGATAATGCCGAGACACCGGCGGTTTCCAGTTCCTCTACTGTACGCCGCACATTCAACGCATTACCATAGCCGTGATCCGCGTCTACTAATATTGGCAGCTCGCTGGCACGGCAGATACGATAGGCCTGCTGCGCAAATTCACTCAAGGTGAGGACGATGTGGTCGGGGTCACCGAGTACTGTGAGCGAAGCCACCGATCCGGCAAACATGCCGACTTCAAAACCAATATGTTCGGCGACTCTGGCCGATATCGGGTCAAACACCGATCCGGGATGAGTACATTTGTCGCCGCTTAGGTGGGTGCGAAAACGCTCGCGTTGTTTTTGCCAGTGCATCGTGTTTTGCTACCGTAGGTAAATTGATCGGGTTGAAGCAAGGTCGAGCATATCATGTATAACAGATGCTCGGAATTAGTGGTGATTGAACGAGGAAAAATTGGCCAAAATTCCGCTCTAATCACTAATTTCGCGTTTAACCTCAGCAAAAGCATCCAGTGCCTTTTGCAAATCAGCAATTGAATGCGCTGCAGAAATTTGGGTGCGAATACGGGCTTTTCCCTTCGGTACCACGGGAAAGGAGAAGGGGATGACATACACGCCTTTTTCAAGCATCAAATTCGCATATTGCGATGCAAGCTTAGCCTCGAATAACATGATCGGTACGATCGGATGAGTACCTTCGAGCACCGTTAAGCCAATCTTTTGAATGCCAGCCCGGAAAAATTTCGTATTAGACTCAAGTTGATCGCGTAGTTCGGTGGATGCGGTTAATAGGTCGAGCGCTTTGATGGCACCGGCGACGACTGGCGGTGCCACTGTGTTAGAAAACAGATACGGCCTCGATCGTTGGCGTAGTAATGCGACGATTTCCTTCCGTCCACTGGTGTAGCCACCACTGGCACCGCCAAGTGCCTTGCCCATGGTGCCGGTGGTGATATCGACGCGATTCATGCACCCGCATAGTTCGTGCGTGCCGCGGCCTTTTTTACCGACGAAGCCGACCGCATGGCTGTCGTCGAAATGCACAAGCGCATCGTATTGGTCGGCGAGATCGCAGACTTTGTCGAGCTGTGCGATATAGCCGTCCATCGAGAATACACCATCAGTGGTGATTAACTTGAAGCGAGCACCGGCCTTGTCAGCATCAATCAGCTGTTGTTCCAGATCGGCCATATCGTTATTTTTGTAACGATAACGTTTCGCCTTGCACAAACGCACGCCGTCGATAATTGAGGCATGGTTGAGTTCATCTGAGATCACCGCATCTTCTTCCCCGAGTAAAGTTTCGAACAGGCCACCATTAGCGTCGAAACAGGAGGGATACAGGATGGTGTCTTCCATACCCAGGAAAGCGGATAGTTTTTGTTCGAGTTCCTTATGAATCAATTGCGTGCCGCAGATAAAGCGTACTGACGCAAGCCCGTATCCCCAGTCGTCTAGCCCGGCTTTGGCAGCTGCTATAACTTCGGGATGCTGTGCCAGGCCGAGGTAATTATTGGCACAGAGGTTTAATACCTCGCCGCTTTCAACGCGCACGCTTTCACCTTGTGGCGATAGCAAAATGCGCTCGGATTTGGTTAAACCCTGCCGTTCTATATCGCCGAGTTGCTGTTGCAGATGATTTCTAAAATTGCCGTACATGGCTAATTTGCCTCGTTACGATTAGCTAAACTTGACCGGGTCTTACGCCCAATCCAGAATTACCTTACCCGATTGTCCTGAACGCATGACATCGAACCCCTGCTGAAAATCATCGATGCCATATTCGTGAGTGATGACCGGCGACAGATCCAGGCCATTTTGAATCATCGCCGTCATCTTATACCAGGTCTCGTACATTTCACGCCCGTAGATACCCTTAATCGTCAACATATTGAAAACCACAGAGTTCCAATCGATACGCATGTCATTCGAGGGTAATCCCAGCATAGAAATTTTGCCTCCGTGCGACAGATTAGCCAGCATCTGGTTAAATGCGGCTTCACTGCCTGACATTTCCAGGCCTACATCAAATCCTTCTTTCATGCCCAGTTCGGCCATCGAATCGGTGAGCGATTCCTGTGCCACATTGACTGCCCGCGTGGCTCCCATTTTAAGCGCCAGATCGAGTCGATAAGAATTCATGTCGGTGATTACTACATGCCTGGCGCCAGCATGTTTGCAAATGGCGACTGCCATACAACCAATTGGTCCGGCGCCGGTAATCAGTACATCTTCACCAAGTAATTCGAACTGCAAGGCGGCGTGCGTGGCATTGCCAAACGGGTCGAAAATCGAAGCGACCCTTGGATCGATATTGGGTTCGTGAACCCAGACATTGGCCATCGGCAGAGAGATATATTCAGCAAACGCACCAGTGCGATTCACACCGATGCCACTGGTATGTGCGCACATGTGTCGACGTCCGGCCATACAGTTACGGCATCGGCCACAAACCACATGGCCCTCGCCGGAAACCAGTTGCCCTGGTTTGAAATCGTTAACATTGCTACCCACGTCGACGATCTCACCGACGAATTCATGCCCTACCACCATCGGTACGGGTATGGTTTTTTGTGCCCATTCGTCCCAGTTGTAGATATGCACATCGGTACCGCAGATTGCGGTCTTTCTGGTTTTGATCAGGACATCGTTAATGCCGATCTCGGGTTCGGGTACCTGCTGCACCCAGATGCCGACTTCAGCTTGCGATTTAGCGAGTGCTTTCATGGTATTTTCCGATGGTTACAACTAATTAGAAATTGTAATTAACTCTTTTCCACTACTGAAAGACATTATTCTGTTTTACTGGTATTTAAATTGACGAGTTTTAAAGAATGACTTTTTGTCAGTGACTGGAGGTATCATACCAGCTAGAAGGTATCAGGTATTCAGCGGTTTGTCCTGAAGCTATTTCCTCCCCCTCAGTTATTAACGAATCGAATCAGAACTAACAGAAATCGCGTCCTGTAATAATCCGATGAATCCGGTCAGACCTTTGACGGAGCTGATGTTTATTTGAATTGGACGTTAAATAAAAATGGCGTTAGATTCCGTTTGACACGCAAGGCTAGTACCAATGTCAGTGGCGAATTTCGATTTACCGAATTGGGACCCGGCGAGCACGAGTTAGCCGTAATTGCCTGGAGGGGTAATACTTTTAAACAAACGGTTAGACAAACGGTAAACGTGGGCGTCGATTCCGGTAAGTTAATTATCTTTTTTAATACGCTACAAGATTGAGCACTCTATCCGAAAATTAGAGGTTTAATTGACCACTCTGGTTAGCTATTTACCACTACCCGAAGATCGGCAATTAACCTGGTTCTGACCTTTGATGCCTGGCATCTGAAGGTCTGCTTACTGAAAACCGACATTCGATAGCCGGTGGTGAAAGGCTGCAAACGATCTATTCTGTTGAAAAACTCGAAAAATTGGAGGGGCTGTTTTTCTGCAGAAAGCCAAAACATTCTAAACTTCTTACAGAACCCGGCATGTCAGCTCACCAGTTGCTCTGATGGAAGAGATCGTTAATTATAGGTCTCTCCCCGTATAAAAAATTATAGAATTCGTTA
>CAXMRQ010000215.1:0-19659 GCA_964196115.1 uncultured Gammaproteobacteria bacterium | reverse complement strand
AGTAGCTACGAAGCAAGGAAAGCCTTACGTGTGCGAAATTACGAATGTAATACTAATTGCGCCAAAAAAAAATTAGCTACGGCCTAACTGCCGCTGATACTCCCTCAGCCAGGTCTCGGTAATTAGAACGGCTGAAATACTGTCAATCTTCTGCTTACTCTTACGCTGACCGCTTTCGATGGCAATTGTATAGGCTTCCCGGGTGGTTAATCTTTCGTCGATTAACTCGGCATCGATGTGGAATCTGCCGTGTAACTGGCGGCTGAATCGGCTGGCTTTATCGGTCATCGGTTTTGTTTCAGGATGCTCAGAAGTGGGTAGCCCGATAATTAATTTTTGCGGCTTCCATTCACTGAGTAATATTGAAATGGCTTCCCAGTCGGGTGATTGCTTAAATGACTTGATAGCAGGAAGTGGGCTCGCCTGGGCGGTTAGCGTCTGGCCGACCGCGACACCAATCCAGCTGGTACCGTAATCGAAGCCGATTACTGTTTCAATTGCTGTTTCAGGCATTCCCGCTCACAGGAGATAGCATACTGATATCAAAGCCCAGGGTGTCGAAGGCCATCTGCCATTTATCATCAGAATTTTTATGGAACAATAGCTCTGCTCCAGATGTGGAGGTGAGCCAGGAATTTTGCTGTAGCTCAGATTCTAATTGTCCCGACTCCCAGCCGGAATAACCCAGTATTACCAGATATTCCGCTGGCCCCCGGTTATCTGCAATCGCTTGAAGGATATCCATCGAGCTGGTCAGGTGGATACCCGGGGATACCTCGAAGGTTTTTTGCCAGAACTGTGTAGTAGTATGTAACACGAATCCCTGCTCGAGTTGCACGGGCCCGCCGATAAATACAGGTTGTTGCTTGATGGCATCATCATTACATTCGATATCGAGCTGAATAAATATATCATCCAGGGTTTGGCTGGTTTGATGGTTAACAACCAAACCCATGCTGCCATCCGTGCTGTGTTGGCAAATATAGACCAGACTGGAAGCGAATAGCGGATCCTTTATCGCCGGAGTGGCGATCAGGCACTTGTCGACTAAATTTGCTTTATCCTCTGTCATAGTTTCGCCTCGAAGGAGAATTAAACCTTACCTTTTGTGCTTAAATAGTTACTTTTAAAATCCCAGGTTCTGATTATAACTAATTGATCCGCGCGTTGTTTCAATTCTTCTGAAAAAACTGCAAATGGCTCGGCCAGCCTGACAATACGTTTCGCGGCTTCGTCGAGTACACTGCTGCCCGATGAGCGAGTAATTTTAACATCCAGTATCTCACCAACCGAATTAATTCTGACGCTTAATCGTAACTGGCCATTTATTTTTTTGATTCGGGCTTCCTGGGGATAGTTTAAATTTCCAGTGCGTTCGATCTTTTTTACCCAATTAGCCAGGTAGCTGGCTTCTACCGCTTTTTTAGTCGAAGCAGTGAGCGTGATAGACCTCGGTCGATTGGCATAATCGATGGTCATTTGCCTGATCTCCGCCTGTAAACGCGCTATCTGACTTTGGCGCTGTTCGACATCGCTCGGTTGTTGCGAGCGCGATTGTTTTTCGCGAATCTGGATTTGCTTTGCCACCGCATGCTGGGCTTCGGTCTGGGTTATGAAATAAATTTTGTTAATCGCGAGCTGATTTCTGTGTAGTTCGGATCGTGCTTGATCCGCCAGACCCAGTTGATCAACAGGTGTATTGGCCGAAACTGGGGCACTGGGTCGAGCCTTATCATCTTTATTTCCACCGCCCAACTGATTCTCCTGTGCGAGAAAATCGGGGTTTTCCACTTCATCCAGACTACGCGAATTAGCGTGAATGATTTCCAGGCTGGGCAAAGCACTAGATTTGGGGCTTTTACTGTTGGTGAAGCCGACACCCAACACGACAATCGCGTGGACTGTAAGTGCCAGAAACAGAGTAAATCCAAGACGGTCGGTGGGGCCGATATGGGCTGTATTCGTTTGTGAGTTATGTTGCGCCATGCGAAGTGTATTTTGCCAACATTGATCGCGCTTAACCAGCCATTTGCGATGTTAGACTCCTGGCTACGACCTATTCGACGATGCTAATGGCTAGCCCAGGCTCCAGTTCGATTTTTTTCGCCAGTGATTTTGAGATGATAATTCTCTGGTCTTCGTCGACGATCATGTAATCCTTGATGCTCAGTGAGCGCGCAAGCGAAAGATGATTATTCAGCCCGTCTATCATCAGTGTCGTAGCCGCGACGTCGGCAAGCACTGGGTCGTTGGTTATTACGGTAGCAGAGCTAATCTGTTCGGAAGGTTGGCCGCTGCGCGGGTCGATAATATGGTGTACTAATTTCTTGTCCTTCCGGTAGAAACGTTGGTAATTACCCGAAGTGAATAAACTATGTTTACCGATCAGACTGATACTTGCGATCACGCCCGGTTTGAATGGGTTTTGCACACCAATTTTCCAGGCTTTACCAAATTTACTGCCCGAAGAAACGAGGTCGCCACCGGCATTAATTAAATAATGTTCAAACCCCTGCCGTTGCAGATAATTGGCGATTAAACCGATGGCATAGCCTTTCGCGATGCCGCCAAAATCCAGTTTCAGGTGCGTATTGCTACTGGTTGCGAAACGGTTCTCAACTTTTAGATCGGACATGCCTGGCAGGTTTTGCCGAATTGTCATTATCGTCTTTTCATCGGGGTCTGACTGACCATGGAAGCCATAGGCGGCGATTAGTTTTCCCAGCGCTGGATTAAACAGTCGGTTTGATTTTAAATAATACAACTGGCTCAAATCGATCAGCTCGACAAGCGATGCAGGTATCTCGACCGCCTGTGTCGCGTTCAGCGCCTGGTTGAATCGGGTCAACTCGCTGTCTTCCCAGGCATGCCAGCTTTGACGAAAGGCCGATAATTTCTTTTCAATGTCGTCCAGTGTTTGTTCAGACTTTGCGATGTCATCGTGTATCAGGGCGATATCGATTATGGTGCCGAACTGTAAAATACGCTGTTCGACCAGCTGCGGTTGCCGCTCGCAGCCTGCCAGTACGAGTACCCCGAGTAGCAGGAGCTTAATCAGTTGGCAATCAGTTGATCGATACAATTGAACAGGTCTGCACTGATATTTAAATCGAAATCCTGATCGAGTTCGCGTACGCAGGTCGGGCTGGTGACATTGATTTCAGTGATGTAATCACCGATCACGTCAATACCGACAAAAATCAGGCCTTTATCACGCAGTGTTGGACCGATCTGTTCGCACAGCCAGCGATCTCTTTCGCTGAGTTCCTGTCCCCGTGTACTGGCGCCCGCAGCGATATTCCCACGATTTTCGCCAGCCGCGGGCAGTCGAGCAAGCGCATAAGGTATAGCCGTTCCGTTGATTAACAGGATACGCTTATCGCCGGCGCTGATCTCCGGGATATAGCGTTGAGCCATTGTTTGCGAGGTTCCAAAACGGGTGACGGTTTCAAGAATAACGTTGGTATTCTTATCGCCAGTCTGAACCCGGAATATGGATTGTCCACCCATACCATCCAGCGGTTTGACGATGACATCCTGATATTCATCGATAAATTCAATCAGGCGCTTCGGATTTCTGCTGATACGGGACTCGACACAGCACTGGGGAAAATATCGAGTAAAAAGCTTTTCGTTGCAGTCGCGAAGGCTGGCGGCCTTATTAATGACAAGCGTACCGCTTTCCTCAGCCTGTTCGAGCAGATAAGTGCAATAGATATATTCGAGGTCAAACGGCGGGTCTTTGCGCATCAGGATCACATCGAGTTCGTCAAGGCGACAAACCCCTGAATCAGTTTTGTTAAACCAGTCCTGCCTGTCATCCTTCAATCGCAATATCGCGTAGTTGGCGTAACTGACATTATTGTCCATGTACAGGTCATTAATCGTCATGTAATAAATTAGCCAGCCGCGGTGTTGCGCCTCTAGCAACATCGCAAAACTCGAATCTTTCCAGGGTTTGATGGATTCAATCGGATCCATCACGATGCCGAGTTTTCTGTCGGTCATTTGGCGGTCATAAACGGGGTGAAGGTTGCAAGAATGTGTATGCTCATGGATTAAAAGTTCAATGGAAATTGAAATAGGGATAATTTTACTCAAATTCGTCAGTATGACCCACCAATTTCGCTTATAAATCGATTAAATTTCATTAAAGCTGAAATAACGACTTTTTTAATCCAGACCGGAGAAAATTCAGGAACGACCCGATTTTTAATCTATCATTTCTATCGGCATACTAAAATTTTAGCTTCTGCACACAGAAATAATATGACACCAGAATTTTAAATAGGCAAAAAATTGCCTCCACTTTAGGCCAAAAATTGTGAAACTGTGAACCACTTTACCTATAAGAGGCTAGGGGACTACTAGTCTCGTACTGAAATTAAAAATAGTTTTCTAAGTCATTTGTACTATTAGATATATAGAGAACTTATTTATAAAATTCATTAACATTCTGAAGCACAGCGTTGTCGCGAACTAACAAATGGTTTTGGACATCAGTCATCGTGCATTCTCACCATGAAAGACCCAATCAAATTGAGGGTGGAGCAAACGATGAAAAAGAGACCTTATTTTACCAGCCTTCGCGGAAAAATAACGAACCGGATTTTAATAATCGGAATAGTGCCGATCCTGGTAATTGGCGTTATTGCCTGGGGGAGCTTGGCCCAGTTAACTTCCAACGTGAATGACAGATTAGAGCAGTCCCGGAAAGAACTACTTGATCGCGTCGTAGGCGCAAATCTTATTTCGGTGTCGGGTCGCCTGGCGGAACAGATCGATACATTTATGCTCGAGAGAATATCAGATGCTGTCACCTGGGCATCGGCCCCGATAATTGTGGAGGCCGCTAAAAAAGCGGCCAGCGTACACCAGGAGCGCGGTTTCACCGATTTAAACATAAGCCAGGTTGAGGCTAAATTTAAGACCCGAAAAAGTCTAAACATCTCACCCAGAGCCAATAATTATCTGAAAGCTCAAATTAAACGCTCAGAACATTTCGGCGAGGCTTTTTTCACCGATAGAAACGGCTTTAATGTCGCGCTTACAAACCCGACCTCCGATTTCGTACAGCGAGACGAAAACTGGTGGAAAACAGCATGGACAAACGGTGTATCCGTGGGTGAAGTTGAGTTTGACGAATCCGCAGGTATCTGGTCAGTCGATATTTCAGTACGCATAGACGACCCATCCAGCGGGCGTAGTCTGGGCGTTATGAAAACAGTGCTAGGCGTGAGTTTAATTCAGCAGGTGGTTGACGCCGGAGTTACTGGAATTGATGGTGGTTCGGTTACTGTGATCAATGGAGATGGCCTCTTGCTGGCCGAGACGACCTCGAAACACGCACGCAACAGGATCATGAATACAGCTGTGAATTTGCGTAAAAGCAACGATGCAGTCTTGCAAAATGCTTTCGGTAGCCAACCCAGAGGCTACGTTATCGGCCCGCAGAAAGTACTGGGTTATGCGCACTCCGCTGGCGCTGAGCTGTACAAGCCAGTGGTTGATCGTTTTCAGGGTTTTAACTGGGTGGTGATGGTGCAACAACCGACCAGTGTAGCTCTGGCGCCTATAAGCGGTCTGAGCGGCATCCAGACTAGTCTGATGAATTCACAGAGGAATATAGTTTATTTACTGGTCATCGTTGTTGCCCTGGTATTTATTCTTTCCTTAGTGACTGCTCGAATTTTGTCGCGCGGAATAACAAAACCCTTGCTCGAACTGCGTGACCATGCCGAAGCTGTCAGCAAGGGGGATACTTCAAGAGTGATTAAAATAAATTCCAACGATGAAATAGAGGATCTTGCAACAGCACTGGATCGACTACTAAATAGTCTGAGTATCGTCCTTCAGCGCTATAAAAAATTAAAATCAGGCGGGGCGTCGTAATGCACCTTGTTCACTTTCGATCCCGAATATTATGAATATATCCAGACCAGAAGATTAACGATGAACGATATTACGATGTTAGGATCGAAGAATCAGCTCGTCGATCTGATTAAACAGATAGTCGAGACCGAGGATACTGGACTGATTTCTATTCTGACCAATACCAATCACGCCGTATTGATGAAATTTTTCGAAGGGAAACTAATACACATACACAGCCGCACACGTGACATTTCTGATGTGATACAGGTGCTTAACGAAAGTGAATGGGTAAAATTCAAATTCGCTAATATTACAATGGAAAATTTATCCGAATTAATGCCGGTCAATACTTTTCTCGATCTAATTGATTCCGGCATCGACCAATCTATAACAACCCAACCTAATTACGCCACCACTACACCCGAATCCGTAACCAACAAGACTAAGATAGATGGAGTCTCCGACCAGCTTAATAAGGCATTGGTAGAAGTCACATCCGAATATCTGGGCCCGGTCGCAGAATTAATGGTCGATGAGGCATTCGAGCTTTCCAATGACCCGATTCAGGTAATAGAATATCTGGCGGGTATGATAACTGAGTCTCAGCGGGCGGCCGAGTTTCGGCAGGCGGGACTTCAGGCAGTTCGTCAATACAGCTAATAAGGTTTCTAAGAAACTTTCTGCAGGATTTCGAGAGTAGCCAGAATTACCTGCTAATGGTCACGGCCGAATTTAAACTCAAGAAGTGGATGAAGGTGACTATATATTCCAGGTTAAAATGAGTAAGAGGTCTCCGACCGGAGCCAGGCAGAGGCTGCATCGATAGTTTGTTTTCTTTGTCTGAGAAGTTGTGGATGATTTATCTGTTCGGTCAAGGCTGTCATTTCAATAGTAGAAACCACATCAATTAGTAATATTAAATCACTGGTTTTACTTGAAATAAATACTATAATCACTTGAATATTTAGTTGGCCCAGACCGACCAGGAACCCTCGAGGGAGTTGTGAACGACGAGTCTCAGCAGTCAGATAGTGAACCGAATCAGCAAGCCTTGAATGTTAAGGTGATGGTTATCGATGATAGTAAGACCATTCGCAGAAGTGCAGAAACCTTACTTAAAAAAGCCGGTTGCGAGGTAGTTACAGCGGTCGATGGTTTCGAGGCTCTGGCAAAAATCACGGTTCACAAGCCGGATATAATTTTTGTCGATATCATGATGCCTCGGCTAGATGGTTATCAAACCTGCGCTTTAATCAAAAACAATCAATCTTTTAAGGCAACACCAGTTATCATGTTATCCAGCAAGGACAGTATTTTTGATCGTGCCCGTGGACGTATTGTCGGGTCGGAAAAATACTTAACAAAACCATTTTCCAAAGAAGATTTAATCAATGCGATCAGGACCCACGTAAGTCGTACATAGTCATCTTTTCGAATGGACGGCTAATATAAAGAGGTTATACAAGAATGATGCACATATTGATAATTGACGACTCACCTACGGAAGTTCATGTTTTCAGGGCAATGCTGGAAAAAAATGAAATTCGGGTGTCGGTCGCAATTAACGGTGAAGACGGTATCGAAAAAGCACTTGAATTAAAGCCTGATTGCATTCTTATGGACGTAGTAATGCCGGGTAAAAATGGTTTTCAGGCTACTCGTGACCTGAGCCGTAATCCGGATACATCCTCCATACCAGTTATTATTATTACCACTAAAGATCAGGAAACAGACAAAATTTGGGCTATGCGCCAGGGTGCAAAAGATTACATAGTTAAGCCAGCCAAAGAGAAAGATTTAATGGAAAGAATCAACAAGGTATTAAATCACTAGGTATGCCGATTACGTCTCCTTTCGAATTGCTGCAATCACTAGATGCGCGTTGCCGTAAAAATTCTAGCGGTATGCCAACAGGTAAAGCTGTTAGTGACGACTGGGTGGGTATTGGATTCAGTATTAACAACATCCCGCTTCTGGCAAAAATGGACGAGGTCGACGAAATTTCCCCTTTACCCGAAACGGTTCGCGTACCCGGAGTGAAACCATGGGTAAGGGGTATTGCGAATATTCGTGGCTCGTTGATGCCGGTACTTGATATGCGCGCCTATTTATTTGGCGACGCAACTGAACTGAACAAAAATAGACGGATTCTAATTATTGATCAAATGGGCCTGAGTGCTGGATTACTGGTCGAGGAAGTTTACGGTATGAGACGGTTTAAACCCGATGAGCGTGGTGACGAAGTTGATCCGGAGCTGGGTTCGATTCGAGACTATCTGACCGGGAATTTTGTTGATCGAGTGCGGCGATGGAATGTATTCAGCGTTGATAAACTCGTTAAAACTGAAGAGTTTGTGCGGGTAGTATGAAAAATGCAGATAAAACAGTGGAGAACTGATGGCGCTGCTAGATAAACTAAACGAGGTGCTGCCTTGGGGTGAGGGAGGAATCAGGCTTGATTCAGCTAGTGCGGATAAAATACGTGATAGCAGGATAGCTATAGCTGGCGGTGCGTTGGTCATTTCAATCGTGGTGCTGGCGATATTAATTTTTCTGGATTCACAACACCAAATGCAAAAGATGGCCTATATGTCTCTCACCGTTGAACAGAAAGTTATTTCACGGGATATAGTGATCAATACGAACGGTGCTGTTTCAAGAGATACGGCAGTATTCGATCAACTGGCAGGTAGCCAAAGCCGATATAACGAAACCATTTTAGCACTGGATAGAGGGAATGAAATGATGGGGCTGCCGCCATTACCCGAAAATTTTACGGTCGAGTACTCTGCGGTAAAGGATATCTGGCAAGATTTTGATAAAAGTATTAATACTATAGTTGCGGCAAAGTCCTCGATCAAAACAGTCAATGAAAACATAACCCAGATAAATGAATCTCTACCCGAGCTAATATCTTTATCGAACCAATTAGTAAACGATTTAATTATCGCAGGAGTGCCCGGCAAGGATATAGCTTTAGCCTCAGGCCAACTGGTCCTTATTCGCGGGATGGAGACCAGCCTTAGCCAAATCCTGAATAATGGCGAGTTCGTAATGGCCGCTGCTGAACGTCTTTCCAGTGACTCCAATCAGATCGACCGGCAAATTCTCGCTATGTTTAAAGGTAGTAAGTCGCTCGGTATAGATAAATTCAAAGGGCCCGCAGTTGTCGATAAGCTGGTTAAAATTGCTGAGCTATACACGTTAGTAAAAAAGAATATCGATGAAATACTAAAAAATTCGAGCGCACTACTTAAAGTGCACGAAGCGGTATTGCAAATTCAGACGCGAGCCCCAGCTTTGTCAAGTGCATCCGACAATCTGGTAATGAGGGTAAAGCCTCCGATGAATGCCAGGTCGACTGCAACAAATGTCGCCGCTGGGTTCGTCATTTTGTCTTTGTTATTAATGATCAACTTTTCATTTTTATTGGTGCGTAGTTCGCAAGCACGGCTGATAGAATCACAGGCGCGGAACGACAGTAATCAGCGCGCTATATTGCTCCTGCTCGATGAGATGACTAATCTGGCGGATGGGGATCTCTCGACTCATACCACCGTGACTGAGAATATTACCGGCGCCATAGCGGACTCTGTTAACTATTCCATCGACGCGCTGCGAGACCTGGTTGGTACGATTAACAAAACTGCTGTGCAGGTAGGTAGCGCGGTGCGAAAAACTCAAAACACCACCGGTCAATTAGCGGAGGCGAGCGTCGCTCAGGCTAAAGAGATCGCTTCAGCGGGCGCGGCGATTACCAAAATTTCACGATCAATGTCGACTATATCGGAGAAAGCGAATGATTCGGCAGAGGTGGCTCGCAAGTCGGTAGGTATTGCTCATAATGGTGGCGAAACCGTCCGTCAGACTATAGCGGGTATGGAGACTATTCGCGAGCAGATTCAGGAGACTTCCAAGCGTATTAAACGGCTGGGTGAAAGCTCGCAGGAAATTGGAGATATTGTTAATTTGATCACGGAGATATCTGATCAGACCAATATACTGGCGCTAAATGCAGCGATCCAGGCTTCGATGGCAGGCGAGGCGGGACGTGGATTTGCGGTAGTTGCGGACGAAGTGCAACGTCTCGCAGAACGTACCGGTGATGCTACCAAGCAAATTGAAGCATTGGTTAAAACCATTCAGGCCGATACCAACGAAGCGACTGTGTCAATGGAGCAAAGTACTGCTAACGTGGTGAAAGGCGCCAAACTTACCGAGAAGGCGGGCAGCGCGCTGGATCGGATAGAACAGGTATCGATGAATTTGGCGCAACGAATTCTGGAAATCTCCGATGTCACCAAGTTGCAGGCATCAGAGAGTGTCAAAATAACAAAAACCATGGGAGTAATTCAGCAAATAACCGTGAAAACTTCAGAGGGTTCGGGGCAGGCCTCGGATTCTATTGGTGATCTCTCAAGTATGGTTGATGCGATGCGTAGGTCTGTTGCAGGCTTCAAATTACCGGGCATGGAAGCTAATCTGGACACGCTCGTGAATAAAGCTGATCATCCTGTAGCTCAGAGAGCCAAGGCCTCCCAGGTTGTATAGATGAGTTTACAGCAGACATCGATTAGACATGGCGCTTTGGGTTGGGTTAAAAAGTCCATAGATGATAATTTATCTGAGATAAAAACCGACCTGAAGTTATTCGTCGAAGAAGGCGACGAAAGTTTGTTAGCAGGGGTGAAGGAGAGGCTGGGAGTAATTCAGGGTGTATTGATGATGGTCGAGCAATATGGCGCCGCTATGTTGACCGAAGAAATGCTGTCTTTAGCTGATTTTATAATCGAACACAAAAAAGAACGCAGTGACCCGACGCTCGAAATTTTATTGCGAGCGGTATTGCAACTGCCTGATTATCTGGAACACATACAGTCTGGAAACAGGGATATTCCGATAGCTATTTTACCGATGTTAAATGACATTCGGGCCGTTAAAAAGCAGGATTTATTTTCCGAGAAATTGCTCTTCCTGCCAGATTTGTCGATGCATTCGCAAAGCGGTGAGGATGAGTCAATTGATGAACGTAATAATCAGGCGTCAAAAATGCTGGCGAAGAAGTTACGCCCGGTTTATCAGTTTGCCTTACTCAAGATTATTAAAGAGGAAATGGTCGAAGAAAATTTAAAAAGGATGGAAAAGATTTGCGAAACTCTCGAAGAAAGATCTTATTCAGAACAGATTGCACGAATATGGTGGATCATCGGCGCCTTGATCGAATCGGCTTCACGACAGCAACTAGAACTTGGCGTATCGATTAAAAGCCTGCTCGGCAAAGTAGACGCTTTATTTCGCGTAATTCTGATCATTGGTGAGCGCGGGTTGTTGAAACGCCAACCCATTGATTTAATCAAAAACTTTCTCTATTACATAGCGCAGCCGGAATGTGACGGCCCCAAGACTCAGGCCATCAAAACCGCTTATCGACTAGAACAGTTTTTACCCAGTGAAGCCAATCGAAGCAAACTGCTTGATAATATCGCCGGACCTAATCAGGCACTATTAAAAACAGTTGCCGAGGCGATGAAAACCGATATCGAGTCGGTCAAATCAACCCTCGAAGTCTATGTCAGCAGCGATCCTGCTAATATTGATTTGCTCAAAGATATTCCGCAGGAATTGCACGTCATTTCAGATACCCTGGCGATGATTGGGCTTGGCCAGCAAAGGCAGTTGATCGAAGCACAAATTGCCATGGTTAAAAAAATTATTGAAGGCAAGCAGGGCAGTGAAGAACAGTTATTATCGATGGCTGCTGAATTGATTCAGGTCGAACATGCATTAGATTTAATGCAAAAACGTCAACCGGTGGACGATATACAATCGGAGTCAGAAGCGGATGTATCAAGAGACTATGAACTGGCAGGCACTCTGACGGCGGTTGTGACAGCGGTGCTGGATGATATTCAAAAGACTAAAGGTGCCATCCTGGACTTTATTAAAGATCCGACGCGACAAGAAAATATAGAATTATGTATCGCGCTGATGGGGGAGTCGAAAGGTGCATTAGAGCTACTCAACAAGGACAGGGCTGTGGCGGTTGTTGATGGCCTGCTGCAATATCTTAAAACGCAGGATATCGTGGAATTTATGGATACCGTTCGACTTGATGCTTTATCGCAGGTCGTAGCGAGTCTTGAATATTATCTGGAGGCTGTAGGTGAAGGGCAAAGTGATGCTGAAAGTATTCTGGATTTTGCCGATGCACAGCTTCAAGATTTGCTTTCAAATAGCACTGCCGTCAGTGGTGGTGATGAACTGGTTATTCTAGACGAAGAGAGTGCCGCAGAAAATCAATTATCGATCAGTACTGAAATTCCTCAAATATCCGGGATAGATGACGTTGAACCGTTAGAATCAATAGAATTAGTTGATGCGACTGCAGCCGAAGATGGGGCTCCTGTAGTTGCCGCACAGATTTCGATAGATGCCAACGCGGAAATAGGTGATAGAGAGACAGAATCTTCCGATCCGGTAGAAATCGAGGAAATCAGTCTAATAAGTAGTGATTTCGGTGACGAACTGGGGTCTGTACCGGAAGATTCGAATCAATTTGAGGCCGAGGCAATCGAATTTGATGACGAAGGTACGTCGTCAGATGAACAGCCGCTACAGGTAGTACCAGTTACCGAAGAATCGGCGACCCTGATTCCGGGGAGTGATCCCGAAATACTCGAAATTTACCTGGAAGAAGCCGAAGAAGAGTCTATAAATGTGGCGCGCTTGCAGCAGGACTGGTTATTACATCCGGAGGACGAAAATGCGATTAAAAATATTCGTCGTGCGTTCCACACAATTAAGGGTAGTGGCCGACTCGTTGGTGCCCTGAAAATAGCCGAATTTGCCTGGGATTATGAGCAATTGCTTAATCGAGTCATCGATAAAACGGTTCAGCCCAGCGATGAGGTTATCAATGCTGTGGGCCAGGCAGCACTCGCTTTATCCGAGTTGGTCGCCGAATTGAATTCTGAGCAGAAACCTACCGTAGATATTCCCTATCTTCGAGGCCTGGCAAGAGCGCTCGCCGAATTTAAAGCCGAGCAGGTGATGATCGAACGTACCGGTGTTCTACAGGCGGTAACCGAGTCTCCTTATGATCGAATAACCGACGGCGAAGATGATGAAACTGGTGACGGCCTGCAGTCGATAGAGGAATCTGATGATGTAGTGGATCCTAACACTTTAGAGTTGGGTGCTTCCGATTTCGACGAAACAAATTCTGCGGAGGATCCCCCCGGCCCTTTAGCGCTAGCGACAGAGGATCCGATGCCTGGAAAAGAGGCAGGGGGGAACGTGCCCGGCAATCAAGAGGACGAACCAACCGGCCTGTCGTTCGATCCGGAACTCCTGACGATCTACCAACAGGAGGTAGAAGCACACCTAAGCATAATAAATTCCGCCCTTGATTATTCCGAACAGATAAACCAGCTAATTCCCAGCGAAGATTTTTATCGCGCACTACACACCATTCATGGTGCATCACGAACCGCCGATATCAGTAGTATTGGCGAACTCGCCGGTTTAATGGAAAAGCCGCTAAAAGCTGCATTGTCGCGGTCCATGGCGCTCGATCATGGAATCATAAAACTGTATCGACAGGGCTATCAGGCACTAAAGTCTATGACTGAGGAGTTGGTAGAAACTCGACAGGTACCAGAAATATCGGCGCAATTGAAAACCGATTTAGTCGCGTTGGCCGAAGATCTTGAAGAGCATACGGTAGAAATTCCTGACGATGCAGATCAGCCATCGGGTGAATTCGTCGACACATTGACGATGATGGGTGACTCATCCGATACTGATCAGGACAACGAACTGTTGACGATATTTGTTGACGAAGCGAAGGAATTGCTTGAAATGAGTGACCACACGCTACACGACTGGGTCGAGCAAAAACCTGATGAAAATGACCAGTATGACTTTACCGCAGTGATGGAATTACAGCGCTACCTGCATACTTTGAAAGGTGGCGCTAAAATGGCTGAACTAAATCAGATCGGAGATTTAAGCCATGAACTCGAATCAATGTTCATTGAAGTTATTGATAGCCGTGTGGATAAGAATGACGATTTAATCGAACTTTTGCGAGATAGTTTCGACCTGTTGCATAAACAGGTGGTTCAGGCCCAGGAAAGCCAGCCACTGAGTAATTCGGCCGATCAGATTAAGATGTTAAAAGCTATGCGCAAGAGTGGAGGTAAAAAACCGCCTGAGCAGGTAGTTACTGTAGCTGCGAATGTCGATATTGTTAGTGAGGAAGAAAATGATCTTAGCGACGATAATATCGGCGCGGATACTGCTACTGATACCGCTGACGCAAATCCTGGACGGGATAGACAGGCACAGGAAGTCATCAGGGTACGGTCGGATTTACTCGATAACCTGGTAAACTCGGCTGGTGAAGTGAGCATATATCGCGCGCGCATGGAACAGCAGGTGACGGGCCTTGGCTCTTATCTTGGCGAATTGGGCCAAACAATTGGCCGACTTAAAAATCAGCTACGCAGTCTCGAAGCTGAAACCGATGCACAAATCCATTTCAGTCACCGTGATAGCAGCACATCTGGCGACTTTGATCCTCTGGAAATGGATCGCTATACACTGATTCAGGAGCTTTCAAAATCGCTCAGTGAGAGTGTTAACGATCTTTCAAGTCTTCAAGGTATGTTAGGGGAGCAGGTTAAGGGTTCTGAGACTCTGTTGCTACAGCAGTCACGGGTGAATACCGATTTACAGGATGGGCTGATAAAAAGCCGAATGGTCAAGTTCTCGGGTTTGTTATCGAGGCTTCGTCGCCTGGTACGGCAGAGCAGCCAGGAATTAGGCAAAAAAGCCGAGCTGGTGATTACCGGTGAAGAAAACGAAATTGATACTAAAGTACTCGATCGAATGGTAGCGCCGCTCGAACATATCATCCGTAATGCGATCTCTCATGGCATCGAGACACCAGTTGATCGCATAAAGAACGGCAAATCCGAGGTTGGCGTGGTAACGATTAATATCACCCGGGATGGATCCGATATCGTGGTCAGGGTAAGCGATGACGGTGCTGGTATCAATCTTGAAAAGGTTCGACATCGTGCTTTGCAGGTGGGGTTGATGAAACCGGATCATCAGGTCACCGATAGCGATCTGGTGCAATATATTCTTGAGCCCGGGTTTAGTACCGCCGAACAGGTAACGCAAATATCAGGTCGTGGTGTCGGCATGGAGGTGGTGGATATTGAAGTCAAGCAACTCGGGGGTACGCTGCAAATTGAAACCGGCCCTCAGGGCACTATATTTATAGCCAGGCTTCCGTTTACCCTGTCTATCAACCAGGCCATATTGGTGCGATCTGGAAACGAATCCTATGCGATTCCGTTAATCAATATAGAAGGTATCACCCGGATAGAAACGCATAAATTGGTAGAACAATACCAAAATGAAGAACCGGAACTAGAATACGCTGGGCAACGTTTCGCATTGCACTACCTACCTAAACTGGTAGAGGCGGCTGATCACTTCAATGCGGAAGACGAGACTATAAAGCAACCAGTGATTTTAGGTCGCTCGGGCGATGTGCGGGTAGCTTTGCACGTCGACGAAATACTCGGTAACCGCGAAATTGTAGTTAAGGCGCTGGGTAAACAGCTGGGTCAGGTAAAAGGACTGTCAGGCGCCAGCATACTGGCCGATGGTAGTGTGGTGTTGATTCTAGATATTAATGGTGTAGTGCGGCACGGAACCGGCAACGCAGTCAAGATAGTTTACAACGAGCCAGAAGTAGTGAGCGGTCAGCTTAAGGGAAGGCAGGTTGTAATGGTAGTAGACGATTCAATCACAATGCGCCGGGTCGCGAGTAAATTACTGGAAAGACATCATTACAAGGTGGTTACCGCCAAAGATGGGGTCGATGCTCTGGCTCAACTCGAGGATGTAAAACCAGACGTAATGCTACTCGACATTGAAATGCCGCGAATGGACGGATTTGAACTGGCCACACACATGCAGAATGAAGATTTGTACTCGAAAATTCCTATTATCATGATTACCTCTCGCACGGGTGAAAAACACCGTGAAAGAGCCCTCGAAATTGGCGTTACCAATTATATGGGTAAGCCGTATCAGGAGGACGAATTAATCGATAATATCCAGAGCGCAATAGCAGGCTAGGCGCTTATTATGACTAGCAATACTGGATCTGTTCGTTGCATGTTGTTGCCGCTTTCTTCGATTAATTTATTGATTCCTAATTCAGCGGTGGCGGAAATAATTGGCTACTCCTTACCCAGAGCAATACCTGATGCAAGTGAATGGTTCCTCGGGGTAGTTTTATGGCGCGGGGTCTATGTGCCGTTAGTATCGCTGGATGAAATGAGTTCGACTGGTGTAGCAGTGGTTGGCCCCAGATCGCGAATAGCAATAATTTACAATCCTGAAAAAGATACTGAACTACCTTACCTGGGAATACATATTCAGGATATTCCGCGCGCTTACCTGGCAGAGGTTGAAAAAATGGAATCTGCCTCCGACGAGGGATTGAGTCAATATTTCCTGTCAGATGTCGATGAAGAGAATCTTGCCCGGGTAATTCCAAATCTGGATAGCATTATTGCTGCCTTAAAACTCGAATATTCCCCGGAAAAATTAAATCAACTGACGAGTTAACCCGCCAGGTGGATAAAGCCGCGAATGCTATCGGGCTAGGAGCCTGTCGGACTTAGGATAAATCTACTGCGGAAAAGCCATTTTGGCCAGATTTTCCTATCCATTTCGTTAAATATGAATGACTATTCGCCTCAATCGATAGAAAAATCTGACTCAAAATGGTTTTCCCTCGTTACGATTACCTAAGTCCGACAGACTCCTAGATGTCACCGTAGTTATACTGGGCTATCGCCAAAGCTGCCGCTGCTGCCGTTTCGGTACGTAAAACCCTGGGGCCGAGACGGGTAGCGATAAAACCGGCGGTTAGCGCCGATTTAATCTCTGAATCTGACAATCCACCCTCAGGTCCGAGAAGAATGACAATCCCATCTAAATTTTTTTTTGTTATCGGGGCGGGTTGCAAACGGCTGCCTTCAAAATTCAGCAATATCTTCAACTTCCGTGGATCCGCAGCGTCGAGTGCTTCGGCGAGGGATTGCTGAAAGCTAACCAGTGGAGGAATATGGCGCCCACACTGCTCGCAGGCCTTAATGGCGATATTTTTCCAGTGCAAAAGTCTTTTTTGTAGCTGTGCTGGCTTGAGTAGGATATGGCTATGCTGCGCATTGAATATTGAAATTCGCGTTGTGCCCAGTTCGGTACATTTCTGAATCATCCAGTCCATGTGATCGCTGCGGCTCAGCCCCTGAATAATCTCGCTTGATAAGGCTGATTCAGTGTTACCGACAACACGATTCAGAATAGTAGCAAATCCGCGCTTACCCTCGAACGAGAGCAGTGACTCGTAATCGTCGTGATCTCTACCATTAAACAAAGCAATGCTGGCACCCTGTTTCAGGCGTAATACGTTTTTTACGTAGTGACAGCTATCGGCATTGAGCTGAATTTGTGCGCCCTCATCCAGCACCTGATCAACGAAAATACGCGACAGTCGCATTTGGAGGGGGCGCAGCGGGTGGTGCTTAGTACCGATAATGCTCGGGTTTGTAGGGGCCATCCTGGTCTACACCGATATAGTTTGCCTGTTCTTCGCTGAGGACGGTCAGCTTAGCGCCGACTTTATCCAGATGTAGCCGAGCGACTTCTTCGTCCAGACGCTTGGGTAGCGTGTAAACTTCGTTTCCATATTTACCCGGGTTACAGAATATTTCCATTTGTGCCAGGGTCTGGTTAGTAAAAGAATTAGACATGACAAAGCTCGGATGACCAGTGGCACAACCGAGATTAACCAGGCGACCTTCGGCGAGCAGGATAATGCGTTTACCGTCAGGGAAGATAATATGATCAACCTGCGGTTTAATGTTTTCCCACTCGTATTGCTTAAGTTCCGCTACCTGAATTTCGTTATCGAAGTGGCCAATGTTGCAGACGATGGCCTGGTCTTTCATTTGCGTCATATGATCGTGGCGGATGACATTGAAATTACCGGTGGTAGTGACAAAAATGTCTGCCTCTTTACAGGCATCGTCCATGCGCACAACGCGAAATCCTTCCATTGTAGCCTGCAATGCACAAATTGGGTCAATCTCAGTGACCATTACGGTTGCACCCAGACCTTTTAATGATTGCGCACAACCCTTGCCAACGTCACCATAACCAAGGACCAGAGCTACTTTGCCAGCGATCATGACGTCTGTAGCACGTTTGATACCATCGACTAGCGATTCTCGACAGCCATAAAGGTTATCAAATTTTGATTTGGTTACCGAATCGTTGACGTTAAATGCCGGGAACAGCAGTTCGCCGCGCGCCTGCATTTGATAGAGCCGATGAACGCCAGTGGTAGTCTCTTCGGTAACACCCTTGATGTTTTTCAGTATATTTGAATACCAGCCGGGTGACTCAGCGAGCTTTTCCTTAATCGAGGCATACATAATAACTTCTTCTTCGCTACCGGGGTTATCCAGTACCGATAGGTCTTTTTCTGCTTTACTACCCAATACTATCAGCATGGTGGCGTCACCACCGTCATCAAGAATCATATTAGGCGTGCCACCATCGTGCCACCCCATCAGGCGATGGGTGAACTGCCAGTAATCGGCCAGTGATTCGCCTTTGAAAGCGAATACCGGTACGCCCGATTCGGCAATAGCCGCTGCCGCGTGATCCTGAGTGGAAAAGATATTACAGGAAACCCAACGCACCTCGGCACCGAGCGCAACCAGGGTTTCGATTAAAACAGCCGTCTGGATTGTCATGTGCAGGGAGCCAGCGATTCGCGCACCTTTGAGCGGTTGTTCCTTGCTGTACTTGCTGCGTAATGAAACCAGTCCTGGCATTTCGGTTTCGGCAATGGCAATTTCCTTGCGCCCCCAGGGGGCGAGGGAAATATCAGCAATAGTGTAGTCCTGGGTGTTTTCTACCTTAGCATTCATAAATAAACCTTTGTTCGATGTATTTATGAGCGCCGTTGTTTTCGACTATGATGTGAGCCTGGCAGAAAACTCTGTCGCAGCGCCCCTCGCATCCTAGTGCCTGTGGTTACAGGCTGTTTGCTAGCCGACCAGTTTATAAAATCCGGTCGATTAATGCTCTGTCAATGAGATAATGACGGGTTCAGAGCTATCCAGTTAATTCAGGACAAGGCGCAGCCCGCAGGGAATGGCATGTCCTTTTCAAGGGCTGCAACACCGGATTGGATTATATGGATAGCTCCCTTCGGTCGAATCGAGAAGTAGTCACTCGCTGTGTCGCCTAGAGCGCCTACTTTTGGTGAACCTCTTGACAAGGACTGGGCCATTGCCTGCGAGGCGCGCCTTGCGATCAACTACTTCTCGACTCGCTGAAACCGCCATTATCTCATTGACAGAGCATTAGTCAATTTAGGAGATTATAAACCAGCGTCAGATTTTAGCTCCTCTGCTTTGTCGATTTTTTCCCAGCTGAGATCGATATCGTCACGACCTAGATGTCCATAAGCTGCGGTCTGCTGATAAATCGGTCGTAGCAGGTCTAGCATTGCGATCAAACCTTTCGGGCGCAGATCGAAATGTTGACGAATTAAAGCGATGATTTTGTCATCGTCGATATTACCGGTGCCAAAGGTGTCGACACTAATAGAAGTTGGTTCAGCAACGCCTATTGCATAAGAAACCTGAACTTCACAGCGATTAGCGATGCCGGCGGCAACGA
>CAXMRQ010000214.1:0-15351 GCA_964196115.1 uncultured Gammaproteobacteria bacterium | reverse complement strand
GGCAACCATCATTCCCTGGTCGTTCTGGGGACTCGCCGCATACATCAGTCATTCGACTGATTACCCATACCCGATGGAAGTGGCGAGTTTGCTGGCCTTTGTCGGTTTACTTGCCCCGGTGATAATCGCTTTTGTCCTGATATATCGAAACAAGCGATTGATGAGTGACTTTCTGAGTCGAGCGATAAGCCTGGGTTCCGGAAAACCGGTTTACTGGGCGCTAACCCTGTTACTCATGCCTACCAGTATTCTGCTGGCACAGCTCGTTTCCCTGTTGTTCGGCTATCCCCTGTCGCAGTTTGCGCTCAGTGAACACTACAGCTTTAGTTCCGGGGTGTTTCCTGTCTGGTTTTTATTAATCGCCGCGCCGCTTATCGAGGAGTTAGCCTGGCATAGCTACGGCACCGACTGTTTGTGTAATCGATTCAGTCTGATGAAGGCCTCTATGTTGTTCGCCTTTTTCTGGGGGATATGGCACATCCCACTGTCGTTTATTAATGATTATTATCACAGCAATCTGGTTGATGCCGGATGGGTTAACAGTCTCAACTTTTTGGTGAGCCTCTTTCCCTTCGTAATCATAATGAACTGGCTGTATTACAAAACCGGAAGAAGCCTTCTGTCACCCATAGTTTTTCATATAACCGCCGGTTACTTTAACGAAATATTCTCTACCCATCCCGATAGCAAGGTAATTCAAACGGGGCTATTAATAATTGTGGCGATATTCATAGTGCTAAAAGAAAGGCAATTATTTTTTGACAGTTTAGTACCAGCCCCGAATACCTTAGTGCCCAGTTTCAATTTGCGATAAATTTTGAGCCTGCTTTTAGAGCAATAATTAACTCATGGAAATCATTGAAGTGGTCATAAAGTGAACGATGAATCTATATGAATCCAGGGCAATGTTATTTGCAAATGTACGGCCGAATAGGCTTAAGGAAAGATACAAATAGACAGGAATCTAACCAGTATTTTCAGCTGACCTAAAAGTTTCGAGCCTCATTCCTGGGATTTGAGATTTCAAGTCAGCTGATTAGTATCGCTGAAAGTAGGACGGAATAACTATATCGGGTCACGAGCAGCTCTTGGTGCTTCATTTCTGAACGCCTGCTTTTTACTTTTACTAACCCCCCTGCACAACGCCGGAATATCCAAATTGTTTAAATCTCATCAGATCGCCTGATTCCCTTAGCTTTGACTTGAACCTATACAAAGTTCGAGCCGTAAATTAATACTCAAATTTCAGGTTATAGGGTTAAATGGGATACATAAGATTTGGGTTTACGCACTAACACTAGCAAAGCATAATCATGAGCACCGACGACCAACTCGATAAAGAACTTCATATTCGACTAACGAGCCTTGAAAATGACCGGCGTTCACTGCAACAGGAGATGCATCAGCTTCAGCATGAAATGAGGCGGGTCAAGGATGGTATAGAACGCGAAGCTGGGGTAGGGCATAGTCTGGAGCAGAAAGTCGCGCAGTTAGATGACAATATAAAACTGTGTGATAATGAATTGAAACAAAATCTGAAACAGCAGGTCGGTGTTTCGGAACAATTAAAAAATTTGCATCAGGCCAAAAGTAAAGACTGGTGATTTGCAATGTACCAGAAGCCCGGTTTGACCTTGTTTAAATAATAGGGCACCTCTAAAAATAGTGATTTTTTCGCGAGAGCAAGGAAGCACCGCGCGCAGAACCGCAGTGTATATGAAATACATGAGGATTCGAGCACGGAGCTGACGTAGCTATCGCGGAAAAAGCGCATTTTTAGAGGTGCCCAATACTGAAGAGCTATTAAATGGAAACTATTAGTTGGGCAGATTTTGAAAAAGTAGAGCTTCGTGTCGGTACTATTATTGACGTTGAAGATTTCCCCGAGGCGCGCAAACCTGCATTTAAGTTGAAGGTCGATTTCGGTGATGATATCGGTGTTAAAAAATCGAGTGCACAGATTACAGATATTTACAGCAAAGATGATTTAATCGGTCGCCAGGTGCTTGCGGTGGTCAATTTTCCGTCGAAACAAATTGGCCCGATGCGCTCTGAATGCCTGGTGACTGGATTTCTTCGGGAAGACGGGGCTGTGGTTTTGGCGCGGCCTGATAGTGCAGTTGCGAATGGTGCTAAGTTGGCCTGAGGGCTTAATGACATGATTAACAGAATATAATTCTGTGCTTTGATACACTGGCCGGGATTGGGGGTGCAATAATGCAAAAATTTTTCATCAAGAGGGTTAGATTGATATGTCGATACAAAAAGTAATTAAAAGGTTGGCCGTAAGTCTGTTATTCGCTGTTGGTGTGCTGTCTTTCACTATGCCGGCGCAGGCGGCGATGGTTGCAACCGCGCAGATAGTTGCTGATGCCAGCGGTCAGGTTTTTGACCAGAAGGTAATGCGGCAACAGCGCGACTGGATTCAGGCGAAGTTAGAGGCAGGTGGTGTGAGTCAGGCTGATTCAGCGCTACGGGTTAGCAGTCTGAGTGATAATCAGGTGATTCAAGTTCATCAGCGCATGGATGAAATGCCGACGGGTGCAGGTGCTGCGGGAGCGGTGCTGTTTGTTTTTGTCGTATTTGTAATTACTGATTTGATGGGTGCGACCGATATTTTCCCCTTTATCAGACCGATGGAAAAATAACTACTGAAGATCATATAGCACGCCTGCTAGAATACAGGCGTGCTTTTTAATTTTTGGGCGCCGACACGCGCCTCAAGCAAATTTTGCATAATCTGCCCACAAGCAGGATTTATTCTGCTTTGTTCCTGTGATAAATTCTTGCGCCTTAGCTAACAACCCGTCAACATATCATGCATACCATTTTAAAGCGTACCCTGATTTTTGTTATTTTGATGGTAGCGGGCCTCGCCCTCTATGCTTTTCAGTTTGGAATGAAAGCCGATAAATATGACGAAACCGCAGTGCCCTATCTGAACGAAAATTTACCGATTGTGGCGAAGTGGAAATATTCAGATTTAAAACCGAGGCTTTCTCCGCAGGCTCAGGCGGAATTCGAAACGGATGAAGGAAAGTCAATTTATCGCCTGGTTACTAAACTAGGGTACCTTGAATCTCTCGGTAAACCACAATTTAAAGCAAATACGACAGAACTTAGCGAAGGCCTCGGTGAGGTCGAAGTGCTTTCTTATTCTATACCTGCCGAATTTGACTCGGGCCCAGCGGTTATTAAAGTTGATCTAGCCAGTGATGGTCAGTCATATTTTATTCATCGTTTCGGGGCTAGCTCGGAGATCTTCTCGGGGCCAAAACAGTAGGTTAGCCGAGTGAACCTGAATCCGTCGATCGTATGGTAGATCGCGTTGGTTGGAGTCGGGGGGCTGGTTTTACTACTCATCTAAATGGCTCATTACAACTTGTAGTCGGGCTCTTCACGATCAAGAATTTCGCGTACTTCGGCTAAATACACGTCGGCATAACGAGTCCCATTGACATAATGATCCCATTGTTTGGCGGTTTTTTCGGCGACTGCATCGCTGGCGACACGAAGCGTTTTGCCGGTCATTAATGCGGTGATGTAGTTTGAGCAGGCGCGTTCAAAATAATAGAGTTCATCGAATGCTTTGGCGATAGTATCTCCGACAACCATGATGCCGTGATTACCCATCACCAGAACTCGATTATCCCCCAACGTGGTGGTCAGGCGTTCGGCTTCGTCGCCGAGTCCCATACCGTCGAATCCATTGTCGGTTGATACACGGTTAAAATAACGCATCGTATTCTGGTCGATTGGTGGAATACCTTCCTCCTCTATCGAAGCCAGTACAGTGGCGAATTTCGAGTGTACATGCAATATACAGCGTGCCTGCGGCACATTGCGGTGCATTGCACCATGAATCGCCCAGGCCGTCGGGTCGGGCGCGTTGGGTTTACCCATAGTGGAATCATCATTGGCGTCTAGCAATAGTAATTCGCTGGCACGGACATTGGAAAAATGACGCCCCATCGGATTCACCAGGAACTGACTGCCGTCGTCGGAAACCGCATAGCTGAAATGATTGGCTACTGACTCGTGCATATCGAGTCGTGCAGTCATACGAAATACCGCGGCGAGATTAACTCTGTCTTCGTAATGGAGATCGGAATCGCTGGCAGTTTTACGGGTGTTGACGGCTGAGATAGTCATGACTGGTTCCTGATTCAGGTTATAGTTACAAGCTGGACAATTAATCTATTCTCACTCATATTATTAGTCAATCTTATGTGCCACATTTATCCCTCAGTAGCCGCTTATTGAAGTAATGAATTATTTCGCCCATCTGGTGTTATCGCAGCCAACTGTGGAGTCCACGGTAGGGAATTTGCTGGGTGATTTCGCACGTGGTGTTGACCAGGCGAGCCTTCATCCGGCAGTGCTGGCCGGATTAAAAAATCATCGAGCGGTAGATCGCTTTACCGATGGTCATTCCGGTGTTGTGGCGCTCAAGCAATGCTTCGGCCCGAAGCGAAGGCGTTTTGCTGGTATAGCGCTAGACGTCTACTTTGATCACCTGCTCATGACTCATTGGCAAAAATTTGATACGCGAAGCGTAAACGAGGTGATTGCGGAATTTTATAATCGCATGCAACGCGGTCAGCTAATGATGCCGGGGATCGAGATGCGGCGGGTGACTTCGAGTATGGTCACTAATGACTGGTTTGGATCTTATCGGCATATTGACTCGATAGCAGAGGCACTTGATCGAATCGCGATGCGCATTCGATTTCCCAATCAATTTGGCAATGCGATTGAAGACCTGCGTCGGCATAAGGATGTGATTTTAGAGGTATTTGACGATTTTTTTCCTCAACTCAAATTACATGTCGAGTCGCTGGCGCTAGAAAACGAACTAAATGGCTAACAGTCGACTACCTTTCCGGGATTCATAATATTTTGTGGATCCAGTGCCTGTTTTATCGCCTGCATGGTGGCGATTGCGCCATCGCCATGTTCATTACGCATGTGCTTCAGTTTGCCCATGCCGATACCGTGTTCACCGGTGCAGGTGCCACCCATGTCTAGCGCGCGCTGTACCAGGCGTTTGTCGAGCGCGAGCGCCGCTTCAAACATTGCCTTGTTGTCGGGTTCGATGAATATGGTTGAATGAAAATTACCATCGCCTACGTGACCGATGATCGGAGCGAATAAGCCTGTCGAGGCGATATCCGTTTGGGTTTCTGCGATACAGTCGGCGAGCCTCGAAATCGGAACACAGACGTCGGTGACGTAGCCCAGGCTGCCGGGGTTTACTGCGAGACCGGCGTAATAGGCGTCGTGCCTGGCGCGCCAGAGTCGGGATCTATCTTCCTCTTGCTCCGCCCACTGGAATCCACTGGCGCCGAACTCCTGTGAAATTTCCTCGAACATTCTTACCTGTTCGGCAACACCATCGGTCGTGCCATGGAATTCAAGAAATAGCGTATCAAGCTCGGGGTAATCGGTTTTACTGTAATTGTTGATTGCTGCCATGTAGCCCCGGTCAACCAGTTCGATACGAGCAACCGGGATACCCATCTGAATAGTATGTATCGTCGCGTCAGCGGCCGAACGCACATCCGGGAAAGCGACGATGGCGGCCGAAATTGCTTCGCTCAGGCCGTAAAGGCGCAGGGTGATTTCAGTAATAATACCAAGCGTGCCTTCAGATCCTACAAACATTCGGGTGAGGTCGTAACCCGCCGCTGACTTTCGTGCCCGCGTGCCGGTTTTGATAATTTCGCCACTAGCGGTAACCACTGTCAGTGCCAGTACATTTTCACGCATGGTGCCGTAACGTACTGCATTTGTTCCTGAAGCACGGGTTGCAGTCATGCCTCCGATCGATGTATTAGCGCCAGGATCAATCGGGAAAAACAAACCGGTATCGCGCAGGTACTGGTTTAGCTGGCGACGTGTGACTCCGGCCTGTACGCGGCAATCCAGGTCTTCGGCGTTCAATTCAAGCACCGCATCCATTTGACTTAAATCTATGCAAATGCCGCCGTTAACCGCCTGTACCTGGCCTTCCAGCGAAGTTCCGGTGCCATAGGCGATAACAGGTGTGCTGGATGCTGCACAGAGTCGTACGATTTGCGCCACTTCTTCATTGGACTGTGCGAAACAGACGGCATCAGGTGGCTGGGCTGGATGCCAGGATTCACCACGCCCATGTTGTTGCAGAACGGAGTTGACTGTCGAAACACGCTCACCGAGCAGTTCGCGTAAAAGATCAATTGTCAATTTGATATCAGATTGAAGCGTCTGCACTACTCTACTCATGATCGCTGCCAACCGGTTATAGAAGCGGGAATTCGTTAAATTATGCGCATTCGTGGCTTAAATTACCAGTATCTTAATGATAACCCTATCACTCGGGCAAAAATAATTTTGGATATACTTGTTCGACATGGTTGAACTCGAAATTTATATTCTGCATAAATAACAGGGATAATCCCGTGTATTAGAGATATGATTACGCAGCCTGTATGCGACGCATCTCGATCTCTGCCGTGATCAGGTTTCCCGATCAATGATCGCCACGCCATAGTCCACGGAATAAATAATGATCGATAAGGGCAATAGTAATCTGGCCGGAATTGGTTTCATGGTAATCGGTATGTTTACCCTGGTTCTGATGGATGCGGTAGCCAAATGGCTGGTCGAAGCAAACATATCTCCTGTTCAGGTATTGGCGATTCGCAGCTGGATTATTGTTTCTGTGATCTTGCTGATATTGTTCTTGCGAAAAGATCTCACTGCGTTGAAAACCAGGCGACCGATCGCGCATGGGGTTCGTGGAACGCTCGGTTTCGCTGCGCCGTTGTGTTTTTTTCTGGCTTTAAAAAAGTTGCCGCTGGCGGATGCAACGGTGGTATTTTATGCATCGACATTTATTCTAACCGCGCTGTCGGCGCTGGTATTTAAAGAACGCGTGGGCATACATCGTTGGGGCGCAGTCATTACCGGCTTTGCGGGGGTGTTAATTGCGGTAAACCCTACCGGTGACGGTGAGTTGTCAGCTTACCTGCTGGTATTGTGTTCGGCCTTTGTATACTCGTTGTTATTACTCACCGGTAAACGGCTTACTGAACAGGACTCAATAATTTCACTGGTTTTTTCATTCAACTTGATGATTGGCGTGGTGAGCACTGCCTTGCTACCTCTGGTGTGGATTCCAGTATCCTGGACTATTGTTAGTATTCTGCTGCTATTGGCTTTTTTTGCGCTGTGTGGACATTATTTGTTGACCACCGCTTTTAGCATAGCGCAGATTTCCGCTGTCGCGCCGTTCGAGTATACCTCTCTGGTCTGGGCAACGTTGGTGGGTTATTTATTCTGGCTCGACATTCCTTCTCTGCAGGTATGGATTGGTGCCGCCATCATTATCGCGAGTGGATTATACGTGATACACCGCGAGTCGATGTATTTGCGGGTGAACTAGTACTCCTTCAATGATATATCTTAGGATGCAGAGCGTCCCAAATTGGCCAAGGCAAGGCGCAGTCCGCGGGGAATGGCATGCCCTTTACAAGGGCTGCAACGCGGCATTGGCCAATTTGGGGCGCTCCCTCCGGGCCAGCCAGGAAACGGTCATCTGCGTTGTTGTGCTCCCTTGAATTAGCTACGGCTAGTCCTGCGGTCGCACGCCTAGCAGCTAACCGTTTCCTGACTGGCTGCACCCTAAGATATATCATTGAAGGAGTACTATGCCTTGACCGTGAACTAATCATGACGACTGATGTCCACAACTAGTTAGGCTATCGGGCTGGATGTGACTCAAATGGGATATATCTCGCGCCAGAAAAGGCAAGTAGACTGATTTTTCAACAAAAATTATTTGAGCGGGGAAACCCGGGAGGCTGTAAATGAATCAAATGGTCAAATCTTTTTTGGTACTGGCAATGGGGGCGATGTTGGCATTCTCAGCAGTAGTCAGTGCTGATTCACATACTAAAAACAAAATTGTAATTCAGGTGAGTACGGACGACCCGCGTACCCAGAAGATCGCGTTGAATAATGCCGTCAACATGCAAAAACTGTACGGTATCGACAATATTCAAATCGAAATAGTGGCCTATGGTCCTGGGTTGGGTTTGCTCACCAAAAAAAGCACCCAGGCTAGTCGCGTGACCAGTCTGGCGATGCAGGATATTACCTTTAGTGCCTGCGGAAATACAATGAAAAAGGTAGCCAAAAAATCTGGCAAAATGCCTGAATTGCTCGAAGGAGTGGGGCAGGTAACCGCCGGCGTGGCGCGCATTATGGAGTTGCAGCAGCAAGGATACGCCTATATTCGACCCTGATTTTTATCGCTGTATCCTGATAAAAAATCACCACCGCACAGGGAAGTGCAGTGGAATCTTTTGCTACAGGTTTTTCGCCGCCTCGCACATCAGCTTGAGTTTTTGCATGGCCAGATCGCGTCCTAACAGGCCGAGACCGCAATCGGGTGCCGCGATCAGGCGATCGGCATCAATATGATTCAGCGCCTTGCGCAGGCGCTCGCGAATTTGCTCAACACTTTCCACCTCGCTGCTGGCTATTGCAAAACTACCGAATATGACGCTGCTGCGTTGAAAGCGTTCGAGCAGGCTGAGATCGTTGTGCTGATGCGCATCCTCTATCGACACCTGCTCGACGATAGAATCATCGAGGCCTTCAGCCAGATCAAAGTACACCTGACTTTCGGCTTTCTGATAACCCTGTTCATCGAGATAATTTGGATAGCCGCAGCACATATGCATCACCGCGGTAGTGTGTTTGCCGATGCCATGAAAGCATCGCTCGAGATTTTCGATGCCAAATTCGAGCGCTTGTTTGGGTTTACGGGCAAACAGGGGTTCATCAATCTGGATATAGCGGCAACCTGCCTCAGATAGTGCGCGCACTTCATAATTAATCGCCTGTGCCAGGTCCCGGCACATGGTTTTCATGTCGCCATAAAACTTATCGGCGGTGGTATCGGCGATGGTAATCGGTCCGGGCACCGTGATTTTAACCGGTTTATCGGTGCTCGCCTGCGCAGCTTTGAAATCATGCGGTAAAAAATGCCCGTGTTTAACCGTGATCGAATCGGTAATCGTGGGTAAATCCATATACGTGGCACCGTCGCGAGCCAGTGTCTGGGTAAGGTTATCGAAGTCGATGCCATTGAAATGGCGGCAGTGATAGTGAATATAATTTTCGCGTCGCACTTCGCCATCAGTTGGTATATCGATACCGCATTCGACCTGGTCGGCAATGACCTCGGTAGCGGCCCGTACAAACAGTGATTCGGCCTCTTCGCCTGCCTCGTCAAGCCGTGTCTGGTAACTTTGTGTCGCGCCTTTCGCCGACATATCCTGCTCGCCTTCGCTCTGGTCGAACCAGTCGATAATAGGCACGTAATCGGGTTTCGGATATGCACCGATACAGGTTGTTTTGATCGAAGGCATAAGCATAGCTCGAGGAATTTAAGCGCATATTATGCCTGTCGCAAATGATTTGCCATAGGGGCAACAATCCCATAGTCTAGGAGCCTGTCGAACTTAGGATAAATCTACTGCGGAAAAGCCATTTTGGCCAGATTTTCCTATCCATTTCGTTAAATATGAATGACTATTCGCCTCAATCGATAGAAAAATCTGACTCAAAATGGCTTTCCCTCGACAATTGCGTCCTGCATTGTTCTACTACCGTACATCCTGTACATATCGCTACGATTACCTAAGTCCGACAGACTCCTAGCCCGATTGTTTTTTTGTCGTCGACAAATATCTTCTCCGATGAAATTCCCTGCATGACCTCTGTAGTCACCAGTCTTTCCGAACGACGTGACCATCCGCTTCTCGGTGTCATCGCTTTTGTTGGTAACATTTTATTAATGGCGTTGATCAGCGCGCTGGTTAAAACCTTGTCTCCAGTTTATCCACTCGGTGAAATATTACTGTTTCGTTTTATTTTTGCGACCTTATCTTTCTGGTTAATATTGTTTTCGACGGCAGGAATTGTCGCACTCGTGACCCGCCGACCGATGGATCATCTGTTTCGTAGTTTCTCCGGTATTATTAGCCTGGCAATGTTTTACTATGCGGTATCAGCTATACCGATTGCCGATGCCACCGCACTGGCTTACGCCGCACCTATCTTTATCACCCTGTTTTCGATATTTTTGTTAAACGAAAAGATTGGAATTCGTCGTTGGTTAGCGGTACTCATGGGGTTTATCGGTGTGCTTCTGATTGCCCAACCTGGAGGTGCCGAGTGGAATACAGGATTTCTCGCCGCTATTGGATCTGCGGTTACCGGCGCCCTGGTGTCGATCTGGCTTCGCCGTCTGAGCAGCAGCGAAAAATCCGTCACTATCGGGGTTTATTACAATAGCATCGGTACTCTGGTATGCCTGGCCTGGGTTATGGTTAGCGGATGGCTGCTGCCTCAGGGGTGGGATCTTTTATTATTCCTGGTGTTTGGCCTAATGTGCGCGGCGCAGCAGTGGTTGCTGACCATATCGTTCCGTTATGCCGAGGCGAGTTTACTGGCGCCATTTGAGTACCTGGCATTAATTTTTGCTGCAATAGTCGGATTTGTGTTCTGGGATGAAGTCCCGGTTCTGACCACCTGGCTGGGTGCGGCGGTGATTGCATTCAGCGGCTTATTTATATTTAAACGCAAACGCCAGCGAATTAATCAGGGTCGAGATTCGCTTGAATAAATCCCATCTGATTTTAATCGCGTCGATGCTGGTCACTTTCGTGCTCGGGTCGGTGCATGCATTTTCGGTGTTTATTGTGCCGTTGGAAGGCTTGCTGCAGTTGCCGCGTTCAGAAATTAGTCTGATCTATTCTTTTGCATTAGTTTCTATCACCATTTCAGTGCTGCTGGGATATCGAATTTATGCATTAGTTGCTGCCTGGTTGCTGGTGGCTTTAACCTGTGTGTTTGCCGCGACAGGATTGCTAGTAGCTGCCTACGCAAAGGACTGGTGGATGCTATTTGTCGGTTATAGCCTACTGTTCGGTATCAGTAATGGCGTCGGTTATGGCTTCACATTGCAACTGGTTGGTCGCGAACTGCCAACCATCAAAGGCTTTGCGATGGGCTCGGTGACCGCTGCATATGCCGTTGGATCAATAGTATTTGCGAAAATCTTCGCCAGTCAAATTACCTCGGCTTCGGTGGCCGATGCCTTCACCGCTCTGGCCCAGGCACTGATTGCCTGTGCGGTGGTTGCCGGTTTAATTATGTGGTTTAGCAAAGCTAACTACGGAACTGATAAAGCTGCACAAATGGGTAGCGATCATTCCCTGCAAACTCGCATGGTAATTCTGTTCTGGCTTGCATACATGCTCAGCGTCTTTGCTGGTTTGATGGCGATCGGTCACGCCGCCGGTATTGCGCTGTCAAAAGGAGCTTCTACGCAGTTGTCAGTATGGAGCGCAATGATGATCGGAGTCGGTAGCGCTGGCGGTGGATTTCTTGCAGGCTGGTTAATCGATCGCTGGTCGATAACGCGTTTTTTAATCGGCTTGCCCCTGCTTTCGGCAATCTCGTTATTATTACTCAGTATGGTTGAATCACCCAACCTGGTAGTAGCATTGCTTTCTCTGGTCGGGTTTGCCTACGGCTCGATTATTGCCATTTACCCGGTGGCGATTTCCAATTATTTCGGCGAGCAGGGGCCGAAAGTTTATGGCAGAGTCTTTACCGCCTGGGGATTCGCTGGACTCGTGGCGCCCTGGACTGCGGGCCTTATTTATGACCTACAATCTAATTATCAATTGGCCTTGATTGTCGCCTCGGTGACTGCCTTGCTGTCGGCGGTAACGGTAAAATTCAGTCACTTTGAACGGTAAGTTTTAATACTCTTCAGAAAACTGCGGATACCCGCTGAAAATATTTGACTCTCGCAGAAACGCCTTTTAGCCGTGTCCTATAGGTGCTTTTGCAACGCGCGTCTTACTAGTTGTTGAAAATAAATTGTACCGACTTCTTCGCGTGGTGAAAGATGGCCTGACTGATATATTCCGGCGTCGAGGTTTCTTTGCACCAGCCCGCAAATTTCCATGTCTTCGTCCATCACCTGCTCCGATGCCGTGCGCATTTCCACCGGGTCGATATTTCGTTCTCCGGCCTGTTTAGCGTCGACCCAGAACCAGCGGGTTAATTTAATCTGATTATGCGCCAGAGGAACAACAGATTCGACGTTGAATGAGAATTCCGAGAAATGCAGCAATAACCCTGGAAATTTGTAAATCCAGAATCCTTTACCATCGCGCGTATGGTCACCGCCTGTGGCCTCGTAAGTCACATCGAAGCCGATAAATTCGCCGTTTTCATAAGGTCTGATTTCCACCGTTTCACGATCCAGCGAACCTCCCAGAACCTTATGAACCATGCCTACGTGGTAACCCTCGCAGGAATTATCTCCATAAGTTTTCCAGTTCAAATCGCCGTATTTGTCCACGTCACCCAGATAGCTCATCGATGCATTCGTTGGAAAGTCGGCGGCTATGGGAACAATATCACCAAGCCAGTCGAGCAGATCGGGGGCTTCGTCGTCGAGACAGGCAAATACCATTCGGTTCCAGCAGGCCACGCGAATCGGGAAAAGGGAAAAATACGTATAGTCAATTTCCTCCTGTGCCTTTAAGCCAGGGGTCTTGAGTAAATTGCCGGTGCTATCGTAGCGCCATCCGTGATATCGACAGACAAAGTTTTTGCACTGTCCGGCACCATCGCGTAACAATGGCCCCGCACGGTGGCGGCAGACATTATGAAATCCGAGTAGATCGCCGTTCTGGTCGCGCGTAACCACCAATGGCCATTGCGCCAGAGTGGTCGCAACATAGTCACCTGAATTCGTTAGCTGGTCTTCGCGAGCAATCATCCACCAGTGTTTACGGAATATATGATCGCGCTCGAGAGCAAAAATATCGGCTCTGCTATACCAGGCGCGAGGAATAGTTGTCGGTGCAATTTCGCTCATAAGTGGCTCGAGATTGAAACGAGGGGATATATTAAAGGAGTGCGTAACTATTGAGAATCACTAAATAAGAGTAGTCCGGATTTGATTCCAGGTGCACTCAATAAACCGGATCAATTTTGATCCAAATCAAGAATAGTTGAGTGGGAAGATGTAGCCTTATAGAAATCATTAACGAAGGGGAATATTGTAATGAAACCGTTTATTAGTCTGACCATCTTCATCCTCAGTCTGTCATTATTCGCAGGCCTGGCAAAGGCCGATGAGGACGCCCTTTTTAGCAGTCGGTCTTTAACTGCGGAAACTGCGTTGATCGCCGCGAAGGCTGCTTTGCATAAATGTCGAGCGCAAGGTTTTCAGGTGGCGGTCGCCATTGTCGATCGTATGGGGGTGTTGCAGGTTATAATCCGTGACCGCTACGCTGGTGCACATACCCCGGGCACAGCGAAAGGCAAGGCCTGGACAGCGGCCAGTTTCCGTACTAATACCACCGAGTTGGTCGAAGTGACACAAGCCGGACAACAACAATCGGGCGTGCGTCAGGTTCCAGGCGCATTGATGATTGGTGGTGGTATGGTCATTGAGGCCGCGGGATCTTTGGTCGGTGCTATCGGTGTTTCGGGAGCGCCCGGCGGCGAGCAGGACGACTTGTGCGCTTCCGCAGGGTTAGATGCAATAGAGGATTTGCTCAATTTCTAGTGTTCAACAGTAGATTAAGGGACCCGGAAACTCAGCATTCCTTTGTTAAGGTTCACTAAGCGGTACTACAACAACCCTGGTCAAGCTGAATGGGCGGGCAGGGTAGGTCGCCGTAGGAACAATAAACGCAACAGTCACCGGCTTTGGGTTTTAGTAATGCCTCGCAGGCGCTACAGGCATAGTAATACTGGCAGGCATCGGTGGGCATCAAGTCCCTTGACTGATATCCACACTCTGGGCAGGTTAATGTTGAGTAGGCCTGGAAAGCTGGCCCGGGGCTATTCATTCGACATTATCCGCTAACGTTGATGCCGGGTATCCGATATCAGTTGACGCTGCGGCAATCTGACTTTTATTGGTCAGGGCTGGATTAAAAATAACCGTAGCAATTTTTGTTTCATAATCAACTTCTACCTGACTCACTCCTGGGACTTTTTCCATCGACTTGCGCACCGTGATCGGACAGAGTGCACAATTCATTTTCTCGATGGCGAAGCGCGTGGTTATCTCAGTTGCGCTACCGGCAAAAGCGGCGGGGGTAAGACCCTGAGTAAACCCGCACAGGACGATGGTGACGAATACGGCTTTTAAAAATTTCATTTTTGGCTCTCTCAATAAAGACAGGATCAATAAAAGTAAGGTGCCCAGATATTTATCGACGCGTTTAAGGCAACCAGCAGGGTTGCACCCCAAAGAATCGATTTGATGAAGATGTTTGGCCCCGGTGTTGCGCAATAAGATCCGGTTTCACAATTTCTTCGGGGTTTTATATATACCTGCCAGAACCCGGTGCCCAGGCAAAGGCTGGCAAAACCGATGAAATAAGGTTGAAACACGTTTAGTTCAGAAAGGTTGCTAATCCACGACCCACCAACCCCTAGAATCACCAGCAGCAGGGGCAACACGCAGCAGGTTGACGCAAGCAATGCGCCGACGACACCGCCAGTGGCTGCCAGATTTTTACTTTTGTTAGTCGTTTGTATTGATTCCATGTTGCAGGCTTGGGCATTGACAAAAAATTGATAAGACGTAGCATAAATCCTGTAGCTACTACAGGTTCAAGTAATAAAATGGGTACGAATTTAAAGCACATATCAAGAGGCGTGCTAGCGCAAAAAAGCGCCGTTAATAGTGAGACCATCCGCTACTACGAAAAAATTGGATTAATGCCGCATCCGATGCGCAGTGGCGGTGGTCATCGTTTGTACAATGACGATCATTTAAAACGCCTGGTATTTATTCGGCGATGCCGGGAACTGGGCTTTAGTCTGGAAGAAATCAAAAATCTGCTTGGCCTGGTTGATACCGGCGAATATAGTTGTGACGAAGTAAGACTAAGAACCGAAGCACATCTAAAAGACGTTCAGCACAAAGTACGCGACCTGAAAAAAATGGAGAGTATGTTAAAGGACATGGTATCTGAATGTCAAAATGGCAAGCTTTCTAACTGCCCGATAGTCGAGGCGCTCTATGGTTGACCAGTCTAAACGAAAATACGATTTGAAGTGAGCAAACTCTATCGATTAAGCGCTTGCGAAATGGTAAGACGCCTGAAGTCTGGGGATAGTTCGGTGCACGACGCGCTCGATAGTCTGGAGCAACGTATTCAGCAAACAGATTCGGTGATAAATGCTTTGCCGACCCTGTGTTTTGATCGGGCGAGGAAGCACGCCGACAAAATTGCGGCGCTTGCGGTCGAGCAA
>CAXMRQ010000213.1:0-19093 GCA_964196115.1 uncultured Gammaproteobacteria bacterium | reverse complement strand
TCTGTTCGAATTAATTTGCGTCCGTAAAAAATCGACCAGATCAGTAATCCGATAAATATAATAAATAGAGTTCCAACAATCATAGTGTTATCTCAACGATGTCCGCTTAACTTGCAATATTTGTTTTTTACTCTGGCTTTGACGTCAGGCGACGTCAGTTTTGCCCATGATCTCTTCTTCCATATCCCAGATCATGGTTAAGATTTCTTCCCGGTTTTCGGAAAATTCATGGGTTTTCTTGATTTCTCTCGGGTCTTCGGTCAGCCCCTGTTCTGCAAATGGAAGCCTGTATTCCTTATGAATACGACCCGGCCTGGGTGCCATAACAAACAATCTTTCGCCTAACAGCAATGCTTCTTCGACGGAGTGCGTAATTATCATGATTGTCTTGCCCGTTTCCTTCCAAATCTTCAGCACCAGAGTTTGCATTTTTTCACGCGTTAACGCGTCTAATGCGCCTAAAGGTTCGTCCATTAAAATCAGATCTGGGTCGTTAATCAGGCACCGCGCTAGTGCGATGCGTTGTTGCATACCGCCTGAAAGCTGGTAGGTTGGAGTATCGCCAAAGCCCTGCAGACCAACGATTTCCAGCCATTCTTCTACTTTTTTAGCGGTTTCATCCTTACCCGTATTTTTCATGCGTAAGCCAAAATTTACGTTTTCAGCAACAGTTAACCATTCGAATAGCGCACCTTGTTGAAATACCATGCCACGATTAACACCGGGGCCATCAATTTCAACACCAGCTAATCCCAGGTGGCCACCAGTGGGCCGAATAAAGCCTGCGATAATATTGAGTAATGTTGTTTTGCCACAGCCGGATGGCCCAAGCACCGATAAAAGTTCACCCTGTTTTAAAGTGAAACTAATATCTTTTAGAGCGTGAACATGGGCTCCAGAGGGCATGTGAAATATCATATTGACATTGTCGGCTACTAAATCGCTCATATTTATTCCGCCCGTGGCTGATTTATTTTGGGGTGACTATCGCAGTGTAAGGTTAGCAGACTAGCATATCTATGAGGGTAGCCTGCCCCAAATTTTTCTACTCGCGATAAATCATTGAACCTGGCCGGTACTTGCATACCGGCCATATCGTACAACCTGACTATTTCAGGAAAGAAGTATCAATGGTAACTCTATAATCTGATAACGCGGGGTGCTCAGGCGTAGCGAATGCATTACCGACGATACCAATGGCAACATCAGCCAGACCACCTTTATTGAAATATTCGTTTAATTGCTGCTTTGGCGTCGGGAATATAAAGGTTGCCATTTGTTGCCGCGCCCCTTCAACCGTCATACCAGCATCTTTGGCAATAATTTTCATTTGCTCGTCGCTATTACTGAACGCGCTATCGGCTGCGGCCGTTACTTCTATGAAAGTGCGCAATAAATCAGGGTTTTCCTGTGCAAATTTTTCAGTAACGGAGACAACGTCAAAGCTGATAATACCGGCTGCTTCCTTATCTGCTGGTGACATTAATACCTTACCTACTTCGAGCGTTTTTGCCAGCGAGTTGCCGCCAAAAATACAGGCCATAGCCACGCTGCCGTCAGCTAAAGAAACGGCTCCATCGGCTGGCGCCTGGTCGATTACCTTGATTTTACTCACATCGACATCTAGGGCGCGCATCATCATACGGAAGCTGTAGTCGGCCATGGTAGCCAATGGTACAGCAACAGCCTGACCTTCCAGTTCTGAAGCATTTGATTTATCGATGCCAGCACCATTTCTAACGACACAGTCATTTGCTGGGTATTGAACTGCAATGGAAACTAGCTTAATAGGCGCATTAGCATTCACTGCATTAATGAATGGAGCCAGGCCCTGACTATAAGAGATATCAATATCGCCAGCCAGCATCGCTTCGGTCATCTGCGTGCCAGCATCAAAATTGGTCCAGTTCACAGTGGTGCCCATTGCTTCGTCATAGGCTTTTGTGACTTTGGCTACCTGATTTGGAGTAGCCCATTCCAGGAAGAAAGCAACATTTACATCAGCAATGGCAGTCGATGCCATCGTAGAAGCGACAATAGCTGCGGCAGCACAGCGGGTAATTTTTTTCATAGATTTCATATATCTTCTCTCGGTTATATTTAATATTGTTTAATTATTTTGAGGATAATTCGTGAGTGAATTGCCTCCCCCTTTTGCTTTGCGTTCCAACACAATTAACGACGGTTTAATTATGCCTATTTGATCTACAGAACCAACAATCAGCAGGCCCATAGTTAATTAATCGCATGATTGCACAAGTCTAATTGCTATAATAATGCCAATTACTTAAGCTAAAGTTAAAGAATTTAATAATTGCGCACTAACCTATCTGAGTACTAGTTCCAGTTTTACACAGTGCCTTTATGCTCGCAAGCAAAATAGACCCAGAATAACATTCGATGTGGGGCCAAAATATGTTTTACATGCCAGCAGGGCTTTACTAACCCTACTTTGAATACCCAGTGCTGCAGTTTGAACTAGAATTCACCTTTCTTATGCCATTACTAACCTACCAGCCGTTTACCCGATCCCATTTTTCCGAAATAACGCCATTTTCAACAATATTAAAATAATCATAAGCGGCGGCTGTCATGCAGGCGTGGATCGGCAATATACGCACAAACGAACCGAGCGGAAAAAGCGCGTAGTCGTTTTCATCCCTGACGCGCACATGGCCATGTTCCTGGCTAACAGAAGTAACGTAAAGTCCGGGAACAATCGCACCGCCCGGGTTACAGATTTGACCATAACCTACCTCGGGGCGAAACTGATCAGCGCTTCTATCTTTGGAGAGAGCCAGGCCGCCTGCATCGAGTAAAATTTTACCCGCTGCTTTATTATGGCCGATGACGCTAGTTAAAACGCTGAGCGCGATTTCTTCTATTTCACAGACTCCTCGCGACTGTTGATCCATATCAAACACGGTATAAACACCGGCGCGTAATTCAGTGACGCCGGACAAATCTTTTGCATACAGAGCGGTCGGTGTCGAGCCCATGCTTACTGTATCTACCGCATAACCTGCGGAACGCAACCGCGTCGCAGCGAGTACTACGGCTTCGCGTTCCTGTTGCGCAATTGTTTCTATGGCTGAAGCGTTATTAGCTCCGTAAGAGTGACCGGCATGGGTAAGAATGCCCTGAAAATGAGCCGAAGAATTGGCGATAAGCTCGGCGATTTGCAGTAACTCTTCGCTATCAGGCTGCAGGCCGCCTCGATTATCTCCACAATCAACTTCAATCAGTAATTGATAGCTATTGCCGCTTTGATCGGCTTCTGCGGCGATGGCTCGCGCCACTTCAAGATTGTCTGTGATGATTTTCAAATCGGCACCGCGATCCATCAACCTGGCGACCTCGGGCAGTTTTGTCGGTACCATGCCAACCGCGTAGGTGATGTCTTTAAAACCATGATCGAGAAAGTAACCAACCTCTTTCAATGTCGAAACCGTGATTCCTCTGGCCCCCGCCGCCATCAGAGCTTCTGCCGCCTTAGCGGCTTTCAGGGTTTTTAGATGCGGACGCAATTGAACCCCCAGCCTGTCCGCGTTCGCCTGCATACGGGCGATGTTGACCATCAGCTTTTCTTTTTCCAGAAGTAGCGTGGGGGTGGATAGATCAGGGAAGGTCATCCAGGTATCTCGTCAGTTATTTACCGACAGAATACTAATCTAGCAGCACCTCTTCAAGAGGAAAACTAGTCAGCATCTCGTGACCATCTTCGGTGATTAATACCCGCCATTTGTCTTGATCTACATCATGTTGGGTTATCATCACAAGGGTTAGTATGCAAAGTCTACAAATTCGGAGAGGATAACTATGAATCTTGCATTAGTATCAACCAGGATTCAGCAAACGCTTGATCCGCTGCTAGCGCGGTTTATGAAACCCGAAAACCTCAGTCGATTAGCCACCAGAGTGCCACAGAATTTAAACCGTGCAGTCGTCGAAAAATTATTAAACCGTGCTTTCAAAGAACAGATTAACGAAGGGGACTTCGATTTTCTTCAAAATAAAATTTTGCAGGTTGAGCTAATCGACGCCAAATTGTTTGTGGGCCTGAGTTTTTCTGCAAACAAAATAATCTGCCATCATTTCAACAGCCTGCCCTGCGAGTCTGACGTCACCCTCTCTATTGACACACTGAATGCTATTCAATTGATTCAACAGGAAGTCGACCCGGATACGCTTTTTTTTCAGCGAAAGCTGAAGATAAACGGCGATACCGAGCTGGCGCATCATGTGAAAAATACCATCGATACCCTGGATCCGACGGTTATCCCAGGGTTTATTCTGAAGCTGATTGCAAATTATAAGTTAAGGGTTTTACAGCAAAGCTGATTAAGAGCTCGTCAGAGGCTGAAACTTCATTCCTTCAAGCTGTAACCAGTAGCCATTACAATATTCGTATTCTCCGTCCAGGGGTTCAGCGCTATCTTCAGCGCCATGCATCATCGAATACAACCGCTTAATCGCGTTGATGGTGTCACCGGAATTCACCGGTACAATCCTGAGCACATTGACGCCGATTGTTTCCATCTCCTGCCATCGATCAAGCAGGTTGCTCACTTTGGCTGACTGGGTCTGGATTCCATTGATCTGGGCAAAGCTATCGCCTTCCTGAGTTTTAACCAGAAGACCCTGTTCATAATCGAGGCACTTAAACTGGCAATCGTCCTTTGCAAGTCGGTGGTGGCGAGCAGTAAAACAACGCGCCGAGTAAGCCAGTGGCATTCTTCCGAATACCTGATATTCGACTTCAATACCGAGAGACCGGGTATTGGTGAGCAATGGCGCCAGATCTTCCCGCCCGAGTTCGACCGGCACACACCACCGGCACATACCCAGTTTATGGAGAATGCTTAAAGCACGATTGTTATAAAGGTTGATCGCGGCGCCCGCTACAAAGGGATTTCCGTTTTCGTTGGCAACCTGTACCGCGGCCATGTCGTTCGCTTCGATCAGGTAATCATTTTGCCTGGCAATCTTACTCAAATAGCTTAATTCGGATTCGGCTTCTAACAGGGTCATAGTGGATAACACCACCTGCTTACCCGCCTGATGTAACAGCTGCGCGATATCCAGCCAGTCCTGAAACTTCATCGACCGGCGCTTGCTACAAACGGTTTCACCGAGATAGACGATATCTACCGGGGTTTGTGCAACCTGCTGATAAAAGTCCCGATAATCTTCTTTAGACCAGAAATAGGGAACCGCTGCTAGTGATATTTTCATCTAATAGGCCTATTGCCAGTTTCGCTCATAGGCACCGATAGTGGTTTGCCTGCCCTCTGCAAAACCGGCCAATTTATCAATTGAGTCCTGCGGCACCCTGTTTCCGGTGTTGATTACATTATCAATCGCCTGACGCCAGGTTTTGGTGACAGCGGCGACATAGGCAGGGCTTCGTTGCCGACCTTCGATTTTAATCGCTACTACTCCAGATTTTATAAGCTCCGGCAGGATATCCATGGTGTTCAAACTCGTCGGTTCTTCCAGTGCATGCTCTACACGGCCATTAATATTAAAGCGACCTTTGCACAGGGTCGGGTAACCTGCATTTTCGTCTTTGCTGAATTGATCTATCAGCAAACCGTTTAATCGCGACTCCAGTACCTCGCCTTTATCCTGCCACTGTACGAATGCGGCCGGCGAACACACACCCTGAGTGTTCGGCGATTCACCCGTCAGATAAGATGACAGGTAACATCGCCCTTCCGCCATAATGCAAAGACTGCCGAATCCGAACACCTCAATTTCAACCGGAGCAGATTTAGCCAATTTAGTAACCTGGGCGAGCGATAAAACCCGTGGCAATACAGCACGTCGAATAGAAAAATTTTGATAATAGAAATTCAATGACTGAAGGTTGGTAGCAGACGCCTGCACCGATAAATGGATCGGAAAGGTATCCGATTTTGAGCGGATATAGTCCATCACACCTATATCGGCAACGATTAATGTATCGATTCCAAGCGCCATCGCCTGGTCAACAGAATCGGTCCATCGTTGCCATTTATGTTCTCTGGGATAGGTATTGATTGCACAAAACACCTTGCAGTTATGGTCATGTGCATAGTCTATGGCTTTGCTTATCCGTGCTTCAGAAAAATTTAATCCCGCAAAATGACGTGCATTAGTTTCATTTTTCAGGCCGATGTAAACCGCATTAGCACCATTATCGACAGCCTTAACCAAAGATTGATAATTACCTGCGGGGCAAACTAATTCCACGATGCTTTTCCCGAAACTTGACGAGCGGCAATTTTAGAGGCGAAACCCGGCCGCGTAATTGATATAGATCAACAAAACCATTTCCAGGGTAAAGCTGCCAACACCGCCTAAACTCCATTAAATTCACGAGTAGGTCTCTGGCTAATCGGTGTGTTTGCCCAAACTACCACGTGTTTTCCCGCCACCCTGGCTCAATTCATTCGTCGACATGAACGAACACGAAGCAACCACATTTATTGGTGATGAAAAGTTTTTTGACTTTCTAGTATAGTTATCAAGGTCAGCTAAAGGCTTTGTCTTAATTTTTATTTATCGAGCGACTTCAAACATGAAACAAATTTGTGGCATCAATCACGTCGGCATTCGAGTAACCAATCTCGAAATGGCAAGAATATTTTATGAAGATCTCGGATTCGTATTTCTGGCAGGTCCAATGGGTCCAGAGCCGGTGGCAATCATGGAACATCCCGGCGGCGTGAATATCAATTTCATTCTCAATGCCAATTCTGGTATTGCCGATAACATTCTGATGGATGTGCCCGAGCGACATCCGGGATATACCCATATGGCGCTTGATGTTACCGATATAAACGCGGTCCAGGCCAGGATAGAACAACTCGGAATACCGATTACGGAAGGACCGATTACACTTCCAGATGGTGGGATTATGTTTTTTATTAGAGATCAGGACAGGAATGTAATTGAATTTCACCAACGCCCACAGGAGCGATAATTATGCACAAGAGTCAATTAGGCGCGATTATTATCGATTGCCAGACCGAAACCCTGCCCGAGCAGGCAGATTTCTGGAGCCTTGCACTGGGATTAAAACCGGGCCGCTCGGATGGGCGCTATATCCACCTGGAAGGCAAGGACGAAGACCTGGTAGTTACGCTGCAGAAGGTAGAACACCCCAGTCGCGTGCATATCGATATCGAAACCGATGATATCGACGCCGAAGTATAAAGACTACAGACTCTGGGCGCAATTATTGTCGAAAAAATGGAAAGATGGGTGGTAATGGAAGCACCCAGCAAACACCGATTTTGCATCATCAAACCGGCCCGTTCAGATTTTGAAAGCAATGCTAATGTCTGGCAATGAAAATCTCAAATACCCGGTTCAGATCAGCACAGCACATACTTAAGACCCGATAGCCGATTACGTCATTCATCGGCAAATCTGTAGATGCGCAATTCTTTTTAAACCGTTTTCTTTAGAGAATTATTTCCTTTTTAAAATAACTGTTTAACCCCCTACATTTAATATTCCGTTAATATTTAATCTAGATACTTGCCTCATGAAAGCATTCAGAGGCAAATAAATTGATTCATCAACAAACAGCAAGTGAACCTGGCAGAGCAGGCTTTAACCCGTCAGTTCGAGCATCAAGCAAAACAGGTATCAACCTGCCGGCTAAAGCATCCAGCGAATTCGAGTATTGCATTGTCGGTCTGGATCACCCACGGCGTGCCGAGACCGAACGCTTTATTGGTGAGCGTTTTGCGGCAGTGCACGAAGCACATATCACCAGTTTTATGACGCAATTGATCGTGCTCACCGATGCGCAGGGCATCATCAAGTCGGCTATTGGTATTCGCGACGCCAGAAATACTCAGCTTTTTCTCGAGCACTATTTAGATGTTCCGGTTGAGAAAGCGATTGGGGAATATACAGACAAATATCAGCAACAAGTCACTCGTCAGCAAATAGTCGAGGTCGGAAACCTGGCTTCAGTGGATAGAAATGCGAGTCGGCGCCTGTTTGAATTTCTGGCGCTGCATTTGATTCAAAGTGGCTATCAATGGGTTGTATTTACCGGCTGCACCTCGCTTCGACATGTTTTCAAACGCATGCAACTCGAGCTAATTTCACTGGGCAATGCCGATCAACTCCGACTACCCCAGGAACTGGGAAGTTGGGGACGTTATTACGATAACAACCCGCAGGTGATGGCGGGGCAACTTTCCGGAGCCCTGACTTTAGCGCTAACGGCCTGTGTTGGAATGCAGAGAGCACAAGCCTGAAATGGATAGGCTACTCAATAGTTTAGTCAGCCAGGCCTCCCTGCATCCGCATGCCGTCGCGCTACAATCGGGTTCAAATTCAGTCAACTATGAAACCTTATGGCGTGATATCGAGCTAGTGGCTGATCGGCTTCAGCGGCATTCGATCCAGCGTCTCGGCCTGTTCCTCGATAATAGTATCGACTGGATCGTAGTCGATCTGGCCTGTGCATTAGCAAAAGTCACGGTAGTCCCTTTACCCTGGTTTTTTAGTCAACAACAACTCAGTCATGCGATAAAAAGCGCCCACCTGGATTCGATAGTAGCCAGTGGAGAGGTCCCAATTGTGGCGGGTATCGGTGGATCTGGTTTTCGTCTCCGTGCCGATTGTTCCCTGTACACAATTGTTGAACAGCCGCGAAAGCCGATGACCAGTGCCTGTCCGCCGGCGAAGCTCAGTTATTCATCCGGCACCACAGGTACGCCGAAAGGTATAGAACTCAGTCGAGATTTGATTGATAAGGTTTGCTCTTCGATTAGCGAGTTGACTTCGGGGCTCGATATTAGTCGACACTTAAGTGTTTTGCCATATTCAACCCTGCTGGAAAATATCTGTGGAATCTACGCACCTCTAAGCCGGGGAATAACAGTTTTTGCCGAGCCTGCCGAGCGACTGGGACTGTCGTCGACACTCACCATGGATCCCGAACGATTCGCCGCGTTAATCAATAAGACCCGACCGAATAGCCTGATAGTGACACCTCAGTTGCTTAAGCTTTTATGTGCGTTAACTGAGGCGAAATTGATTGATATTCGAAGTCTGGTTTTTGTCGCAGTTGGTGGAGCGCATGTCGGAACTTCATTATTAAACCGTACACGGAGCCTTGGAATTCCGGTTTACGAAGGATACGGCCTGACCGAATTTGGCTCCGTCGCGACGCTCAATACTCCGCTGGATTATCGACCGGGAAGTGTTGGAAGACCGCTACCCCATGTCCGGGTCAGCTTCGCTGAAGACGGCGAAATCATTCTTAAAACTAATATTGAGAAAACTAAGCAGAAAGTCAGCAAAGCGGCTTTCCACGAAATACATACCGGGGATCTGGGCTACGTCGATAGCGACGGTTTCGTCTATGTGAATGGTCGCAAGAAAAACACAATCGTGCTCTCGACTGGGCGCAACGTCTCACCAGAGTGGGTCGAAGGTGAGCTCAATAGTTCACCCCTTATAGCGCAATGTTTCGTCTATGGCGAAGCCCAGGCTCAGCTATCGGCGCTCATAGTTGTGCAGAATCATTTGGTCAGCGACGAAGCAATTAGCCTGACCATCGAAACACTGAATCACCGCCTGCCCGCTTATGCACACATCGCTAGCTGGCACCTGTTAAGCGAACCTTTTACGGTCGCTAACCACCTACTTACCGCTAATGGTCGACCACGGCGTGCGCAGATCATCAGCAGGCTCGAATTGCTGATCGAACAGGCGATTATTTCGGAGCAAAAGCCTACTCACTCATTACCAACCTTCAATTCCACACAGGAGCACCATACATGTTAGCCAACACTTTTTTTACCGATATCGAAATCGATAACCGTGACGCTCGCGAATTACTCGAGTCTCTTCCTGTCATCGAACGCTGTATGCGTGGCGAAGTAGAGATACAGACTTATATTGCGTTTCTTACCGAAGCCTATCACCACGTCAAACATACCGTTCCGTTGCTCATGGCCTGTGGCAGTCGCCTACCCGAACGCCTCGAATGGTTGCGTGAGGCGGTAGTCGAATATGTCAACGAGGAACTGGGGCATCAGGAGTGGATTCTGAACGACCTGGCGTCTCTGGGAGTCGACAGCGAACAGGTACGACATGGACAACCAGCCCTGCCAACCGAGTTAATGGTGAGCTATGCCTACGATATTGTGACGCGCAATAATCCAGTTGGATTTTTTGGCATGGTTTACGTGCTTGAAAAAACCAGCTCTACGATAGCAACCTATGCAGCCAGTCAGATAGCTTCGGCCTTGTCGTTACCACCCCAGGCGATGACTTATATGGTATCGCACGGTAGCCTCGATATTAAGCACATGGAGACTTTCGAACAGCTGATGAATCGACTTGATTGTGATGAAGACAGAAAATCAGTGCTGCATTCTGCTCAGGTTTTTTATGAGCTATACAGCAATATTTTCCGCTCGCTACCCTTAACCCATTTAACAATAGAAGGAGTTCAATATGAAAACTAATCAAATGACCGTGCTGGTAACTGGCGCCTGTGGTGGTATCGGCCAGGCACTCGTAAAACAACTGGCTCAAGCAGGTGCAAGTCTGCATTTGACGGATCGCAATGAAGAAGCACTGACCGAACTGCAAAAGCAGCTTGCCGCAGGATCCAAACCAGGCCAGGTGATATCGGTATACCCGGTGGATTTTATTGACAATGAGCAAATTGACGGTTTGATCAGTCGACTCAATCAACTTGAAGTGCCGATTAATGTGCTCGTCAATAACGCCGGAATCAGTCGTTTAGAGTTATTCGAAAATCTACAGGAAAACGACATCGAACAGATGATGCATCTTAATAGCGTCGTGCCAATGACGATCACGCGCAAGTTGCTACCGATGTTAAAACGCCAGTCGCAGGCAAGAATCGTTAACGTGGCGTCTACTTTCGGTGCCATTGGCTTTCCTGGCTACAGCATTTATTCGGCAAGCAAGTATGCAATTAGAGGCTTTTCCGAAGCACTCGGCCGAGAACTCGCTGATACCAATGTTCGAGTGGGTTGCTTCCTGCCCCGGGCGACCAAAACCGGCATCAACACATCGAAGGTCGTCGAGCTAAACCAAAAGCTCAATGTGACGATGGATTCTCCAGAGACTGTAGCCAGGGCACTGGTAAAGTTTCTCCAGAATGATCGGCGCGAACAGGCCATAGGTTGGCCTGAAAGATTTCTGGTGCGCGCAAACTCGGTATTTCCAGGCTTGATTAGCTTCGCGCTGCGGAAAAAATTGCCATTGATCAAACAGTACGCAATCTAGGCAAATTTTATTTTTAACCAATGCGTGTATGCGCAAATTTAAAATCTATGAGGTGTTCATAATGTTTAGAAAATTTTTAAAAGTTACTTTACTACCATTAATATTTTTTTACTCGATGGCCGGTGTTGCAGACGTCGTACCATCCAATGTAATGGACGAAGTTAAACAGATACAAACGAGATGGGCTCAACTGTACTTTCTGAGCGAGTACAAAAACAAAAACTATCGCGAATTACAGGAACTCGCCAGGAATGCCAACCGTTTGTCGTCAACATTCCCGGATAGTGCGGAAGCCCTGACCTGGGATGGTATCGTCCTGAGTACACTTGCGGAAAAAAAAGGTGGAGTCGGCGCATTAAGTCTGGTGCGAGAAGCACTTCTTAAATTAGAAGCAGCCGAGCAAATTAATCCTACTGTACTGGATGGGTCAATCTTTGCCAGCCTCGCGACACTGTACTCCAAAGTACCGGGCTGGCCACTATCGTTCGGTAACGACAAGAAAGCACGCTATTATTTCAAAAAAGCGCTCGAAGTGAATCCAGATGGACTCGATATTAATTACTTCTACGCTGAATATCTCACAGATAACGACGAGGATGCCCTGGCGCTGGAATATGTCGAAAAAGCACTCAACGCGCCAGCACTTATCAGCCGCCCGGTTGCCGATAAGGGCCGACGTCAGCAAGCTATGAAATTACGCAAGATGTTAATCAGCTCCTAGTCTATGATTATCGGTACAGCATCATTCTGGAATTTACGATAAATCATGCGCTTACTACTTGTCGAAGACGATGACCAGCTTGGACGTGGGATCCAGCGCGCTTTGATGCGCGATGGTGACCACGTCGACTGGCTGCAGGATGGCTCGCAGGCTCTGGCTGCAATTCGAAATGAAACTTTCGAACTCATCATTCTTGATTTGCAGTTACCCGGCGAAGACGGTATTTCTGTACTTAAAATAATGCGTAAAGAATCGATAAATACTCCTGTATTGATTATGACTGCACGAGATACTGTTGATGAGCGCGTCCTGGGTCTCGATTGTGGAGCCGATGACTACCTGGTAAAACCGGTAGAACTCAAAGAACTGCGTTCCAGGATACGCGCGCTCAGTAGACGCAGCCATGGTTTAGCCTCTTCAGACATTGTACTGGGGGAATTGCAAATCAGCCCTACAAAACATCAGGCCTGGTATCGAAATAACGAAGTTGAATTAAACCGCCGGGAATTTGCATTGTTAATGGAATTTGCCAACCGCGCAGGACAGGTTTTAACCCGAGAATATCTGGACAATGTGCTTTATGGCTGGGATGAAGGTGTAGAAAGCAACGCTCTCGAAGTGCATATACATCACCTGCGTAAAAAACTGGATGCTAAAACGATTAAAACGGTTCGCGGTGTCGGTTATAAATTAGCAATCCCGGCTTAACCAGCCCTCCTGCAGGAAAATAATTGAGTAAAAATATATCCATACGAAAGCGTTTAAGCTGGTATGTCATTGCAGCCACGCTGGCGATGTTAGTGGTCATCGGTATAGCTGTCTATATAGCCACGACAGATGAAGCGGACGAAATATTTGATAACAAAATGGCACAAACCGCCAGCATACTCGAAAGTTTCGTCAGCAAGGAGTCAATTGCGGCCAATCGTGCGCGTTTGAAAAACACACTAGATCTTTCGCTAAAATCGCAATCGGATGGGCCGTACCAATATGATAAGGAGCTATTTTTCGCTGTACGCGATGACGATGGCAATAACCTGCTTAGCCCCCATCTCGTGCCAGACCTGAGATCAATCAAAAATAAAGAAGGGTATCTACGACTCGATATCGAAGGCGACGAATGGGTTACCTATACCCGCAAAACGAAGCAGGACGACCTATGGATTATTATTGGTGAGCGAGTAGAAACTCGTACAGAGATAAATGAACACCTCGGCAATGCTCTGCTCATTCCGATAACATTTTTATTGCCGTTTATTTTATTTTTCTTATGGAAAATTGTTGGTGTTGCACTAAAGCCATTGCGCGCTGTCGTCGAGCAGGTACACCGCCAGGAAATAACGCGATTAAGCAAGATCGAGGTAGAAGGCATCCCACAGGAAATTGAGCCTCTGGTTATGGCTTTTAACCAATTGCTGGTAAAGCTCGATGCTGGATACGCGCGTGAAAGACGATTCGTTAGCGATGTTTCGCACGAACTGCGAAATCCGCTTGCCGCGTTACTGATTAACGTCGACAACGCTATCGAAGAAAACCACGATCCTGATCTCGGTGAATCACTTGCCAGTATGAAACTGAGTATTAGCCGGTTATCTCATCTGGTGGCACAATTATTCGACCTGAGCCATTCGGAAAATCCGCTGGCAAGACAAAATTTTACGAAAGTAGATATGGCAGCACTGTGTAATCATACCGTAGAATCCCGTGTATCAACCGCCGCGCAGAAGAATCAATCCATCAAGGTCAGGCTACTTTCAACCGAGTGTTGCATCGAAGGCATAGAACCGCTATTAATCAGTCTGGTATCAAACCTGGTAGACAATGCGATCAAGTATTGCGGCGATAGCTGTGAAATAAAGCTCAGGCTTGGATTCGACAGTCATGATTTAATCCTCTCCGTTGACGATTCCGGCGAAGGGTTAAACTCAGACATGCGCTCAAAGGTAACTGAACGTTTCTATCGAGCCAGTGGCTCAGGTGCGACAGGTGCGGGACTGGGCTTATCCATTGTCAAGACCATCGCCGATATCCATTCGGCAACGATGGAACTGACCCGGTCTGAGCAGGGTGGATTATGTGTGTGCATTCGTTTCCCACAGACTAATCGGACGTCTGATCTATTGCCAATAGCGCCTGCTCTTGACCGCCGAAAATTCGGTAAAACAGACCCCGTTTAAGAAAAACTCGCTGTTATTCCTCGCTACTTATTTTGCCAGCATTCATCGGCAATTCCGCAATAACACCATTGCGGGTCAAACCATCACCACTCTCAACTTTGATTTGGGTTCCTGGTTGCCAATAGCCCTTATCCATCATTGCCAGGGCAACATTAGCCTCGAATCGAGGTGACCAGATCGCCGTAGTAACAAATCCAGAATTATTACCATCGACAGTCACCGGCCAGGGGTATTGGCAGGGCGGACAGGCATCGCCATCAAAGATTATTCCGCGAATCAAACGTGCCGGGCCTTGTTGGGCAATGCGCTGTAGCGTTTCTCGACCGATAAAATCAACCGAACCATCTAACTGGCAATATTGCTCAAACCCGCATTCGAGCGGATTATTTTCACGTGTCATCTCGTTACCGTAAGAAAGCAATCCACCTTCAACTCGCTCGATTAAATTAGGGCAGCCCGGCGAAACCTCTAATTCAGCACCTGCATCCCACAATGCATCCCATAACGCCAGACCAAGCGCAGGCTTATCGAGATAGATTTCAAATCCACCCTGCTTACTGAATCCAGTACGCGCGATAATCAGGGGGTGCCCGTTAAAATTGAGTGTTTCAAATCGGAAAAAACGAATATCACGTACTGCTTCACCGAATACCTTCGCCATCAAGTCGTCCGATTTCGGCCCCTGCACCGCCAGCGGCCATACATCGGGTTCGTCAATCGTAATATCGAGCTTCATTCCAAACGCCAGGCCTTTTGCCCATAAAAGCACATCGGAGTCGGCTATCGACAACCAGAAGTGATCTTCGGCCAACTTAAGAATAATAGGGTCGTTTAACATGCCAGCGTTGTGATCGATCATTGGCGCATACAGACACTGACCGATGACCGCTTTACTCAGGTCGCGTGGTGTCATCAATTGGGTTAAGTGAGCAGCATCGTGGCCACGTAATTCAACCTGGCGTTGGCATCCGACATCCCACAATTGCACGTGCTTTTTTAAATGCCAGTAGTCTTCTACTACCGATTTCTTAAATCCCTTGGGCAAAATAGTGTGATTAACAATAGAAAAACCCGATACCCCGAGTGCTTCAACACGCGGCGTATAGGGAGTAGCGCGTTGACGGCGCGAGCCGCTTAATTTGGGTGATGACATGATAGGTAGATTCTTATTGAGACGACCAGACCGAGTAGGAATGCGGCGATAACATGATCGGCAGGTGGTAGCGTTTATCGGCATCGGGCATCGAGAAGCGAATCACTACGGTTTGCATTACCGAGCTATTTTGTTGTGGCAGCGATTGAGTGGCAAAATACTCAGCGCTGTGGAATATCAGCTCGTATTCGCATTCAGAGTTAGACTCATCAACTTCAACCGATTCGACAACTCGCCCTTCGGCGTCGCTGGTAACGTCAAACAGGACTAGCTTCTCCGCCGCATCGCCAATGCGATAAAGCGCAACGCGAATGCCAACAGCAGCAGAACCGCTGACTGAATCGAGGATATGGGATGATACTGTTGCCATATTATTTAACCTTTATTCTATGGAAGCCTTATCTCGTTTACTGGTCGTAGCGAGGACTATCGGACTGATATGTCCGACGGTTTTCACGTTCACGCAGGCAGTTTTGCCACTCGCAATCGCACGTTGCACCGCTGGAATAATCTGTTCACACGTTTCCACCAGCTCACCATGGCCGCCCAGCGCCTCGAACATGCTGTGAAACGGAATATCGCGGAAGTCGGTGGCGAAATGTTTTTGATTGGCGAACAGGCGTTCCTGTTGCTGGGAAATACAGTCGAGCCCGCCGTTGTTATCGATGACCACAATAACTGGCAGTCCTTCCTGGAATGCCGCCTCGATACTCGATCCACCGGATAGAAACGCACCATCGCCACTGATCACGACGACGTTTTTATCCGGGTGATTCAGCTTTGCGGTAGTCGCAAACGGCACGCCGACGCCGAGCATACTAAAGGTGCCGGGGTGTAATATATTACCCAGTTTGCGGCCCTGCCAACCGGCGATATTGATGCCTATTTCGGACCAGAAGTGCGTATTGCCACCATCGATTACCAGCCAGTCGCCATCGTTCATCGCGCTTTGTACGTCGAGCGTCAGTTGCAACGGGTGAATCCTGTCGTCTTCGAGTCGCGGAATTTCGGCGAGGGTTTGTTCTACCCACTCTCCTCTTTTCAGCCGATTGGTATCAAACCATTGCCGATCAAACGGTTTAATCGTCATCAGCGCTTCAAAAAATGCACCGGGGTCGCTCAACAGCACACGATCGGCCGAGCGGTTAAATTCGATTTCTTCGTGCGAACCGTTCACGCAAATAACCTGCGTTGACTCGGGGAAAAACGGCGGGTTACCGAAGTTCATCTGATTATCGAGTCGCGTGCCGACCATGATCACCACATCCGATTCCTGTAGCGCGAATTTCGACGGCGGGTACTGGTGTATATCAGCGAGCCCCATATAGGTCTCACAGCCCTCATTGAGTAGCTTCTGATGATAGGGTACGTTAAACACCGGAATGCCAAGCTCATGCCCGGCAGATTCGAGACCGGCTTCGGCGCGTGACCACCAGACACCGTGACCGCCGATTAACACCGGCTTTTTGGCATTAGCAATAATTTCCAGAATTTTCGCCAAATCCTGCGGACAGGGCCAGGCGCGCGGTGCCGGTTTCACACTACGGTCAAATGGTCGTTCGTCGAGCATCGCATTTTCATCGTAGGAGCTGAACATAATATCGACCGGAATGCTGATGTGTACCGCACCGGGGTAACCGCCGGTTGCTATTTTCCGGGCGCGATCAACAATCTCCGAAATACGCTCACCATCGCTCACCGATACGCTGAATTTAGTAATCGGCGCCGCGATAGCAACGTCATCAATTTCCTTGAAACCACCACTACCCTGTCGCTTCAGCGTGCTCGAACCGGTAACGAAGATAACCGGCGAGCGCTCGCCCCAGGCTTCCATCATTGCTGCTATCGCCGCTGCAAACCCTTCCGGACCCACCAGGCAAACCGCCGGTTTTCGTGTAATGCGCGTATGCCCGTCGGCCAGGTGTCCGGCCACCTGTTCATGCGGCGCGTTAATCACCGAAATACCGCACTGCATAAAACCTTCCAGCGCAGGATTACAAAAACCACCGCTTAAGGTGAATACCTGATCAACGCCTTTTTGCTGTAAGGCCCGGGCCAGCAATACACCACCGCGAATTTTCATATTTTCTGCTACCCGTTAAAAGTCGGAGTTTTCATTGAGGATGACACTGCGGTCGATATCTTCAACGCTCAACCGTCCCAATTGCGCCAGTGTGGTATCCAGTTGATTAATCAATAAGTCGAATATCTGCTGTAACCCCTGCGCGCCTGCCGCTCCCATGCCATATAAAAAAGGCCTCCCAATCATGACAAAATCGGCGCCACAGGCCAGCGCCTTTATCACCGCTTCGCCATTGCGCACGCCGCTATCAAAAATCAGTGGGTAATCGTCACCCACAGCCTGCCGAATCGAAGGCAATACCTGAATTGCAGCCGGTGCACTGTCGAGCTGGCGGCCACCATGGTTCGAAATATAAACCGCGTCAATATCGGCATCACGAATGCGCACAGCATCGCGCGGCGATAAAACACCTTTCACAATTAATTTTCCGTTCCACAGTTGGCGTAGACGGTCGAGAAATTTCCAGTCGACTTTTCCGCGACTTTCGTTGCGAAGTATTTTTCTATTAGCATTGGTGTTTGCGTTATTCGCCAACTTCGGCACGCCAGCCAGCAGAGTTCTAATCGACCATAGCGGATGCGTGGCAAAATCGAAAAACTGTCGCGGTCCGATTTTTATCGGCGACTGAAATCCGTTGCGTTGCTCGCGCGGTCGTGGCGCGATCATCGGTACGTCGACGGTCAACATCAATGTATCGTAACCGCTCGCAGCGGCGCGTTTTACCAGGTCGAAAGCGTTTTCTTCAGACTGACCTACATACAGTTGAAACCAGGAATTTTCACCGGCGCGAGCACGCGTGTCCTCAATGTTGCTCGACGCCATAGTCGATAAGGTCAACGGAATATTGTGTTTCACCGCCGCAGCCGCTAGCATCCTGTCACCGCCCGGCCAGGTGAGGTCACACATGCCCATCGGTGCTATCCCGAATGGAAGATCCCACTCGCGGCCAAACAGATTTTTTTTAAGATTACGATTTTCAACATTGACCAGCACCCTCGGCTGCAGGCGTATTTGGTCCAGCATCGACTGATTTAGACCGCAGGCGTATTCGTCACCGGCTGCACCATCGACATAATCGAACATCATTTTCGGCATACGCTGTTTTGCCAATGTGCGCGCGTCGCCGACGCTAAATATTCTGGTTACCATTCGCGGTCAAATTTACGGGTTGATACGGATTGAGACAGCATTACATTTCGCCAGGAGTCTGTCGAACTTAGTTAATCAAGCGAGTCTATCTTGTATTGCTGTCATAGAACAAAAAAAATTATTTCTATTGTCCATTCAAAAAAGCTATATCATTATTCATAACTGCCCCCAATGAACCTACGACAACTCGAGGCGTTTTGAGCCACTATGCGCAGCGGTTCGATCACTGCGGCAGCAAAACTACTGCATATATCGCAACCCAGTGTCAGCAGATTGATTAGCGATCTCGAAGCGTCTCTCGGGTTTTCACTCTTTACGCGTAGCGGACACGGTATTATTGCCAGTGTCGAAGCACGCAGGTTTAACCAAAGTGTCGATAGTATGTTTATCGGCCTCGATAAATTACGCCAGAGCGCCGAAGCGATCCGTACCACCAAAGACGAAACTGTTTCACTCGGCGTGATCCCTATTTTTGCAAACTCAGTCATGCCTGAGGCGGTGAATGACCTGCGGTCGGTAAGACATGGGTTAAG